>CAMCII010000086.1 GCA_945874505.1 Bordetella parapertussis
GAGGGGCAAGCCGATTTGATTGTGTGTAACCCACCTTGGTTACCCGGGAGGCCTGCCTCAACGCTTGAGCAAGCCGTTTACGATCAAGATCAGCACATGTTGTTAGGCTTTTTGTCAGGGCTCAGCAAACATCTTGCACCCAAGGGCCAAGGTTGGCTGATTTTGTCGGATTTAGCCGAGCACCTTGGCTTACGTAGCCGCGCGGCGCTGCTCGCCGCGATTGAGCGCGCCGGCTTGGTGGTACTCGAGCGACTCGACACGCGGCCGATTCACCCCAAAGCCAAAGAAGAGGCAGACCCGCTAGCTGATGCACGGCGCGCCGAGGTGACTTCGCTGTGGAGGCTGGCTGTCGGCTAAGTGCGCCGCGTTGAGCGTGGCGCGTTGATCGTAGCGCGTTGATCCTGTGACGCTGGCACAGGATACCCGACGCTGACGTCGTCAATACGCGACGCTGTCAGCGTAAGCTAGACCACAGGTGGCCGACGAGCCGACTTGGGACGAAAGCCTTTGACTACGGCATCATGCGTTTCAATATACGGCCCGCCGATCAGATCAATACAGTAAGGAACAGCAGCGAAGATACCCGACACCACGACGCTGCCGTCTTCGCGCTTTAAACCCTCAAGGGTTTCGCTAATGGCTTTGGGCTGCCCTGGCAAATTGATAATGAGGGCAGCGTGGCCTTCTATCTCACGCAACACAGCCACCTGACGCGACAAGATCGCGGTAGGCACAAACTGTAAGCTGATCTGCCGCATTTGTTCGCCAAACCCAGGCATTTCTCGGGTGGCTACTGCTTGCGTCGCTTCGGGTGTCACATCTCGCCGCGCGGGCCCCGTGCCGCCCGTTGTCAGCACAAGATGACACCGCTCGATATCCACTAATTCGATCAATGCGGCTGAAATCTCTTTCGCTTCGTCTTGAATCAGACGCGATACCGTCTGAACCGGTGTCGACACCGCACGCTCAAGCCAAGCCTGCAGCGCGGGGATACCTTGGTCTTCGTACACGCCTTTCGAGGCCCGATCTGACACTGAAACGATGCCGACACGCAAGGTTTCTGAAGTAGCGGTGGTTTGCGTCATAAATTTACCTAAACAAGAATGGTCAAATCAGCCGCTAATTTACCAGTAACCAGTAATCGATCAACTCGCGGTAAGCGAACAAAGCTAAACTGAATACCGTGCGGTGTTGCAGACCGTACCTCTCAGCGCCCGCCTGCAAAGCCCTGAGAACGCGATCGCTTCACCAATCAACCATTAACGACTTTTGCTCCAAGCTTCGTATAACTTTCTAAACGCGCTATCCAACAAAAACCCCAACAGACCAATCAGCACCACGGTTGCCATTAACTCGTCATATGCCAAACGATCGCGCGTATCCAAAATAAAATAACCCAAGCCCGCCGACACGCCTAGCATTTCGCAGGGCACCAACACAATCCAAACAATCCCAATGGCCAAGCGAGTACCGGTCAACACATGCCCCAAAATACCTGGGAGGATGACGCCTTTTAAGGTCTCCCATCCTGTCGCCGACAAGCTTTTTGAAAGCTGCAACCAGCGCCGATCAAGCTGACGTACACCGGCAAGCGTGTTGAGCATGATGGGCCACATCGCAGCAAAGGCCAATAAAAAATAAACCGGTCGATCACCGACACCAAAGGCCATCACCGCGATCGGCATCCAAGATAAAGGCGAGATCATGCGCAAAAACTGAAACGCTGGCGATAACGTAGCGTTAACACCCGCGCAGGCGCCAAGCAGTAACCCGAGGGGTACGCCAACAAGCAAGGCTAGCCCAAGCCCAACCGCGACCCGCTGCAAACTGACCGCAATATGAATCCAGATCTCACCGCCCTGCAGCAACGTGACCAGGGTCACTAAAGAGGGGCCAGGTGCAAAACGTTGACCCATTGAACCAGGTGCAGAAAACGGCACCGTCAGCAACCACCACAGTGCGACCATTAAAACAATACCCACAATACCCTGCAGCGCCCGCCAAGTGGTACGCGTTTTTAGCTGAGCTGCCATCAGACCTCGATCACTTCTTGCCGCACATAACCGGGGGCTTGGCCAAACTTAGTCATACCACCCACCGCTTCAATCGCGCGCTTCACAAAACGATCATCCACCAATTGCGCGGCAGCGGTCTTGCCATCAAGTTTTGATAAGAAACCACGATCGGCTTCGATCACTGTATTTTGTAAACGCGCGACGAGCTCTTCGGTGTAACTAGGATACGGGTAAGGCTGAAAGTCGATACGCTGATCTTGCCAATCGGCATGACGAATCGCTTTTGAAGACAGGTACGATTGGCGATCGCTTGCCGCAGGCGCCAGTACTTTACTCAATACCGGCAGGGCGTGCGGCGTGTAACGGTTCACACCTTCTTTGGATAGCAGTTGAGCCGTTTGCGCACGATTGTCACGAATCCATAATTGCGCACGCACAATCGCATCAACCACTTTCTGCGACCACTCTGGGCGTTGTTCAAGATCACGCTCATGCATGAACACCGTGCAACAAGCGTGATTGCGCCAAACATCGCCGGTAAAGCGTAGTACTTTACCAATGCCCATCGTTTCAGCGATCGCATTAAAAGGTTCGGCCACGATATAGCCTGCGATATTGCGCGAAGCTAGGGCGGGCGGCATATCTGAAGGCGCCATCACCACTAGACTGACCTCGTTGGCAGCGGGCTGACCACCTTGTTTACGCGACACAGGCTGCAGACCCGCCTCGCGCAACATGGCCTGCAACACCACGTTATGGATCGAATACCAAAAGGGGATAGCGACTGTTTTTCCACCCAAAGCTTTGATATCGTTAATCTCAGGCAACACTGTCAGACCTGAACCGCCGACGTGATTCCAGGCAACAATCTTGGCTGGCACCTTGCTGCCAAAACGCGCCCACACCGTCATGGGCGATAACAGATGCACGACATTGACCTGACCGGCAATAAACGCTTCGATCAGTTGCGCCCAACTGCGCAGCATCGTAGGTTTTTCAACGTCAACGCCCGCGTCTTTAAAAAATCCGTTGTGATGCGCCACCAACAAAGGGGCGGCATCAGTGATCGGCAAATAACCAATCCGTACCGGGCCATTGGCAGCGGGTTGTGCCTGCGCGTTGAATGCAGACAACAGGGGGGCTGCACCCGCAACGGTAAACAAACTTGCCAATTTAAGCATCTCGCGGCGCGAGATATGTTCAAGACACATCGACTAATTCCTTTAGGGCAGGTTGCGCCGGCACTACCGCTGGCTTTGGGTGTAAAGCGCGTTGCAGCGTTCGCAAAATTTCAATACGAAGTTGGCCGAGTTCTTCGACGAGATCTTCGCGTGGCTGCGAGTATGCAAGGTGCCACTCCCCCACACAGTGAGCAGGCGCACCGCCCAACAGCAAGATCCGATCCGCGACTTGCAAGGCCTCGTCGATATCGTGCGTGATTAATACCGCTGCGGTGCCTAAGTCGTCACGCAAGGTCAGTAACAGTTTCTGCATGGCGGCACGGGTCACTTCATCGAGCGCACCAAAGGGTTCATCCAGCAAAATCACCTCGGGCTGTCTGGCGACGCAGCGTGCAAGTGCGGTACGTTGTGCCATGCCACCCGATAGCTCTGAGGGCATTAACAATCGAGCGTGCTCTAAACCGACTTCGCGAATTGCGACATCGACGCGTTGCTTTTTTTCGGCTGCGCTCAAGCGTGGTTGATGTTTGAAATCCAGACCGAAGCCGACGTTTTTTTCAAGCGTTAACCACGGCAACAGGCTGGGATCTTGAAAGGCCATCGCGACACGCGGATGGGTGCCGGTCAAAGGCTGACCATCGACCAGAACACAACCCTGAGTCGGTTGCTGCAAACCCGCTAACACACGAAGCAAGCTTGATTTTCCGACACCGCTTGGGCCTAAGATCGCCACAATTTCGCCAGCGGCAACCGAAATATCTAGCCCAGCAACCAAAGGCGTAGCCGCGTCATAGCTCAGACCAAGGCCTTTGGCCTCTAAGACATAGTCGGGAATTTTGGTAATTGGCGCAAGCATCTCAATCCAGCCTCGTGAGCCCGCCAAGCGGGTTGGGACTGGAAGTTTAAGGCGGCCTCTTTATTTCTTAAACGACTAACGCGTCATTTGCTTATTACCATTGAGAGTCATTTGCTTATTACCATTGAGAGTCATTTGCTTATTACTGCCCTCAAGAGTCATTTGCTTATTACCATTGAGAGTCATTTGCCTATGACTACCCTTGAGTGTCATTGACTCATCAGTCTTATTTCTTTTTAGACGTGATATCAAAAGCCTCTCAACTGCAACCTTAAATCGCGCACCTCTTGCATTAAATCTGCCATCAAAGCCGCGGCGTCGAGGTTGACTTCAAAGTCGCGCTGCAGCCGTGCAACTTGTCGGGCACGCGCAACCGCAGCGCTCGCAAAGACCCAACCCTCAGGCGGTGCAGTCTGCCGTAAGGCTGGTAATACGCCGTGTTCAACAAGTGTCATCACCCATTCAATCTGTTGTTCGCAACATTGCGCCAACTCGTGGATGGTGACAGGTGCCTGGTCGTCAACCACGACCGCAGTACAAATCGTGATTTGGGTCATGCTGAGACTCCTAAATGGGCGCGCGGATTAAAAGCCGCTGCCTTTGCCAACTGTTCATACGCTGCACGTGTTTGCTCGTTTTCTGCCGACGGCCAAACAATGTCGAGCACTAGATACAAGTCACCGGGGGGATCGCCAGGCAAACCTTTGCCACGCAAGCGCAACTTACCGCCCTGTTTGCTGCCTGCAGCGATATTGACTTCAACTTCTCCGGCAAGCGTCGGTGCGTGCACTTTACCGCCGAGTGCCGCTTCCCAAGGCGTCAGAGGAAGCTTCATGCTCAAGTCGCGACCATTGCTCTGATACAACGCGTGTGCTGCAAAATGCACGGTCAAGAACAGATCTCCGGGTGCACCACCGCCTTCACCCGGCATCCCCTGGCCCGCTAAGCGAATCATCTGCCCGGCCTTCACGCCTGCGGGGATCTTGACACTCAGTGTGCGATTCACCAATTGAGGCCGCCCCTGTGAATCGAGTTGCACCGAACGCAAGCTTAGTTCGCGGGTGGCGCCTGCAAAACTGTCTTCAAACGAAATTTCTATATCGGCATGGTGATCTTCGCCGCGTAACGGTTGCGCATGACCTTGACCTGAGTCAAAACGTTGACCACGCCCTTGAGCGCGGCGCTGTTGCTCGGCCTGTTTAAATAAGCCTGCCATAAAGTCTTGAAACTCAGCCTGATTAGGCCCATCGCCTTGCGCACCTGAAAACTCAAACCCTCGATCCCAGCCGGGCCCAGGGCTCGCACCGTTTGGTCCAGACACACCGGCCGCTAAGCCATCGTAGGCGGCACGCTTTTCAGCATCTCGCAATACGTCGTTGGCCTCGTTAATGTCGCGCATGCGCGCCTCAGCATCAGCCTCTTTACTGACATCAGGATGATACTTGCGCGCAAGCTTGCGATAGGCCTTGCGGATATCATCCTGCGAAGCCTCGCGGGGAACTTCTAATATCTTGTAGTAGTCTTTGAATTCCATATGCGTGGCGGCACGAGGCTCGCCAAAAAGGTGGACACCCTTTCACAATGGGGCTAAAACCTTTAAAACTCAAGGGATATCATGCAAATTATTAATATTCCGTTTGGCACGACAGACTGGTCAAGTGTTGAGGTCACCGAACACCCTGGCACCACTGGCCAGGCCTTTTGGCGCACACGCCAGTTTGGCGCGATTCGCGTACGCATGGTTGAGTACAGTGCGGGCTATTTGGCAGACCACTGGTGTGAAAAAGGTCACATCTTGCTTTGCCTGGCAGGCACCTTACATACCGAGCTAAAAGACGGCAGGCATTTTGACTTGACACCGGGCACCAGCTATCAAGTCGCGGATCATGCCGAACCGCATCAATCATCCACCGCCACTGGGGCGACGCTTTTTATTGTTGATTAAGATACGCAAGCACCCACGCCTAGCGTGCTTGCCAAGTCGCTTCAACCACCAGCGCGTTGCTGCAAAATCTCAACCGCCGGCAAGGTTTTGCCTTCTAAGAACTCCAAGAAAGCACCGCCCCCAGTCGAGATATAACCAACCTGATCGGTAATGCCAAACTTGGCAATCGCAGCCAAGGTGTCACCACCCCCAGCAATTGAAAACCCAGCAGAATCAGCAATCGCGTGCGACACAACTTCAGTGCCTTGAGCAAAGGCATCAAACTCAAACACTCCCAAGGGGCCATTCCAAACAATAGTGCCCGCTTGCTTCAGTATCGCAGCCAACTGTGCCGAGGTTTGCGGGCCAATATCAAAAATCAAATCGTCAGCCAGTACATCTTTTGCAGACTTGACCGTCGCCGGAGCCTGCGCCGAAAACTCTTTGGCACACACCACGTCTGTCGGAATCGGCACAGCTGCACCACGTTCTTGCATTTTTTTCATGACAGCACGGGCTTGATCTAATTGATCAGGCTCAGCCAACGACTTGCCGATCGGCAAGCCCGCAGCCAACATAAATGTATTGGCAATACCGCCGCCCACAATCAACTGATCGACCTTGTCTGCCAGCGATTGCAAAATCGATAACTTGGTCGAGACCTTAGAACCGCCCACAATCGCTACCAGCGGGCGTTTAGGCGCTAGCAAGGCACGCCCAAGGGCTTCGAGCTCAGCCTGCAGCAACGGGCCCGCACACGCGATAGGCGCAAACTGTGCAATGCCGTGTGTAGTGGCTTCAGCGCGATGCGCGGTGCCAAACGCATCGTTCACATACACATCGCACAACGCGGCCATTTTTTTTGACAAGGCGGGGTCATTCTTTTTTTCGCCATTGTTGACCCGGCAGTTTTCAAGCAACACCACCTGGCCTGGGGCCACCGTCACACCATCCACCCAGTTTTGCGCCAAGGGAACTGGCATCCCCATTAATTCAGTCAGGCGCTTGGCAATCGGCGCGAGTGAATCTTCAGGATTGAGGGTACCCTCAGTTGGGCGTCCCAGATGCGACGTCACCATCACCGCGGCACCTGCATCAAGCGCCAAGCGAATCCCCGGCACAGACGCGCGAATACGAGTGTCTTCGGTGATGTTGCCCGCATCGTCAAACGGTACATTCAAGTCGGCGCGGATGAACACGCGTTTGCCAGCGAGCTTGCCGGCCTGAGCCAGCCCAGAGAGAGTTTGAACAGTGGTCATAATATCCAACACAAAGAAAATAAGAAATATCAGTCACGAAGCATGCAAAGCCTACTAGGCAATATGCACGCGTTTCAGAGGACCCTTAAGCAAAGAGGCCCCGAAGGGCCTCTTGTTCGTACGCGGCGATTATTTTGCCGTCATTAACGCAATCGTGGTGTCGAGCATACGATTGCTAAAGCCCCACTCGTTGTCATACCAAGACGAAACCTTCACCAATGAACCCGACACTTTAGTCAGGGTCGAGTCGAAGTTGCTTGAGGCTGGATTGTGATTGAAGTCAATCGAAACAAGCTGCTCAGTTTGATACGTCAGGATGCCTTTGAGCTTACCTTCAGAAGCCGTCTTAAGGATAGCGTTGACCTCATCAACAGTCGTGTCGCGCTTAGCGATAAACGATAAGTCAACCAGCGACACGTTAATCGTAGGCACGCGAATCGCAAAACCATCAAGCTTGCCATTGAGCTCAGGCAGCACCAAGCCAACCGCAACAGCAGCGCCCGTTTTGGCCGGGATCATGCTCATCGTGGCCGAGCGCGCACGGCGCAAATCTTCGTGATACACGTCGGTCAGCACTTGATCGTTGGTGTACGAGTGGATTGTGGTCATCAGGCCGGTGACCACACCCAAGGCTTCGTGCAAAGGCTGGACCAAGGGGGCTAAGCAATTGGTCGTGCAAGACGCGTTCGAAATCACGGTGTCTGAACTTTTTAGTACGCCATGATTAACGCCGTACACAACCGTTGCATCAACGTCTTTACCACCAGGTGCTGAAATAATGACTTTTTTAGCGCCCCCTTTGATGTGGGCCGAGGCTTTTTCTTTAGAAGTAAAGAAACCCGTGCACTCAAGCACGACGTCAACATTCAGTTCACCCCAGGGCAATTCGGCTGGATTGCGATTGGCTAACACGCGAATTTTGTCGCCATTGACCACCATGAAATCACCTTCAACGCCAACCGTGCCAGAGAACTTGCCGTGGGCGGTGTCGTATTGGGTCAGGTGGGCGTTGGTTTTAGGATCACCTAAGTCGTTGATGGCGACGATTTGGATATCGTGCTTTTTGCCACCTTCGTAATGCGCACGCAAAATGTTTCGGCCGATACGGCCATAGCCGTTAATAGCAACGCGAATCGTCATGATGTGTCGAGCTCCTGATTATTTGAAATTTACAAAAGATGTTTCACGGCTTGCGCGACTTTCTCCGCCGTCAAGCCAAAATGTTTAAACAGTGCTCCAGCAGGCGCTGACTCGCCGTAAGTGTCGAGGCCGACCACTGCACCCTCGAGCCCTACGTACTTGTGCCACAGCCCTGTGACCCCGGCCTCAACTGCGACGCGCGGCATTCCTTTGGGCAATACCGACGCGCGCCAGGCAGCGTCTTGCCGGTCAAACACATCCGTGCTTGGCATCGACACCACGCGCACTGCAATACCCTCGGCGGCCAACAGTTTCTGCGCATCGATCGCAAGCGCGACTTCTGAGCCTGTCGCAATGATCGCAGCCTTTGCGTCGGCAGCATCTTGCAACACGTAACCACCGCGCGCAACATTTTTTAACGTTTCGGCGCTGCGCGCCACAAACGGCAAATTTTGACGCGACAACAACAAGGCAGTCGGGCCACCTGCATGCACGTCCATCCCAATGCTGCTGGGGCGACTCACCGCTGCCAACCAGGCCACGGTGGTTTCGACGGTATCGCAAGGGCGCCACACCGACAAGTTAGGGATCAAACGCAGGCTGCTAGCGTGTTCAACCGATTGATGGGTTGGGCCGTCTTCACCCAAACCAATTGAGTCGTGCGTAAACACATGCACCACGCGTTGCTTCATCAAGGCCGCCATGCGCAGCGCGTTGCGTGAATAGTCAGAGAACGTCAAGAACGTACCACCAAAGGGCAAATAGCCGCCATGCAAGGCCACACCGTTCATGATGGCGGCCATACCAAATTCACGTACGCCATAGTTGATGTGACGACCGAACTGAAGGCCTGCTGCGCCTGCACGCACGGGCACGACACCCTTCCAATCAGTGAAGTTCGAACCCGTCAGGTCGGCAGAACCACCCAGCAGCTCGGGTAACAACTCAACCAGAGCGGTAATCGCTTGCTGAGAGGCTTTACGTGAGGCCACGGTTTCAGCTTTGTCTTGCGTGGCATTCAAAAGCGTTTGTGCGGCGTTCGCGAAATCAGCAGGTAACTCTCCGCGCATGCGACGTGTAAATTCGCGCGCCTCGGTGGGAAACTGAAGCGAGTAAGCATCGAACTTTTTTTGCCAGGCAGCCTGCGCCTGAGCACCGGCGCCGCGCTGATCCCACCCCTGGTAGACGGCTTGAGGGATCTCGAAAGGCGCATGCGGCCAGTTGATTGCGGTGCGGGTACGAGCGATTTCGTCTGCGCCCAACGGGGCGCCGTGAACTTTGTCTGTGCCAGAGACAGTCGGTGCGCCTTTACCAATCACTGTGCGACAAATAATTAAAGACGGGCGAGCCTGCGCAACACCGGTCAGTCGGGCCTGTTTGATGGCCTGATCCACCGCAGCAACATCGTGGCCATCCGCCACGCGTAGAACGTTCCAGCCATAGGCCTCAAAGCGCTTAGCGGTGTCATCGGCGAACCAGTGTTCAACCTTGCCGTCGATCGAAATCCCGTTATCGTCATACAACACAACCAATTTGCCCAAACGCAAGGTGCCCGCTAACGAACACACCTCGTGCGAAATACCTTCCATCAGACAGCCATCACCGACAAAGGCATAGGTCAGGTGATCAACAAGCTTGTGTTCGGGGCGATTAAACTCAGTGGCTAACAGTGCCTCGGCCAGCGCCATCCCAACGGCATTTGCCAAACCCTGCCCCAGTGGGCCCGTGGTGGTCTCAATACCAGGTGTGATGCCGACCTCAGGATGACCTGGGGTTTTAGAGTGAAGCTGACGAAACTTGCGCAACTCGTCCATCGGCAGGTCGTAGCCCGTCAGGTGTAGCAAGGCGTAAATCAACATTGAGCCGTGCCCGTTTGACAGCACAAAACGGTCGCGATTCGCCCAGGCCGGGTCGGCTGGGTTGTGACGCAAGTGGCGCGTAAACAGCGCTTGCGCCATTTCGGCCATTCCCATGGGGGCACCCGGATGTCCAGAGTTGGCTTGCTGGACAGCGTCCATAGCAAGGGCTCGAATCGCGTCGGCCAATTTAACAGGAGCAGCAGTGTTTGAGTTCATGCGATGTGTCCCGCCCGAACAGGCACAGGAAAAATGGGTTACAAAGCGTAGGAGTTTAGCACCCGTATAATCCCGCCTCTTTCCCTTGAGCGACCGAATGGCTGACCCCCGCTTTTACTGCTCCGAACCGCTTTTCCCCGGGCAAGAAATCGTGTTGCCCGCACCGTTGGCGCATCACATCCGCGTCAGGCGCCTAGAGGCTGGTGATACGGTGGTGGTATTCGACGGCCGCGGGGGCGAAATTGCGGGCATCCTCAGCTTTGAGGGCAAAAAAGCCCTTGTTTTGCTCGGGCAACACAACCCCAGAGAGGTCGAACTGCGTGGCGAAATCACGTTAATTCAAGCGCTGCCCTCGGGCGACAAAATGGATTGGATTATCGAAAAAGCAGTCGAGTTGGGGGTGCACAGGGTGATTCCTGTTGCAGCGCAACGTAGCGTACTCAAACTGTCTGGGGCTAGGCTAGAGAAGCGCCTGGAACACTGGCAAGGCGTGATTGCGTCAGCCTCTGAACAGTGCGGCCGCAACCGTTTGATGCACCTGAGTGCCCCGCAAACCCTCGACCAGGCCCTCGAAGCCTCAGCGCCAGGGCATCGCCTGCTTTGTGACCCCGAGGCTGATCCCACACTGGCAGAGTATGTTTCGGCAAGCCAACAAGAGCAAACACAGATTAACGCCCTGAGTCTGCTGATTGGCCCAGAGGGGGGTTGGAGCCCTGAGGAGACTGCTGCTGCTTCACGACAAGGCGTGACGAATGTAAAGTTTGGCTTAAGGGTGCTACGCACCGAGACAGCCGGACTGGCTTTAGTGGCTGCAACCACCGCGCTACTGCGCTGGTAACCTGCACTCGC
>CAMCII010000087.1 GCA_945874505.1 Bordetella parapertussis
TAAGCTTTCAGCCTGAAAGGCCAAGTTGTTTTTCGCAACTTGAATTAAGCCTTCGTAGTTGCGGATGTTGATATAGGTGTTGGCCACATCAGAGGCCAGTGACACGTCGGCTGAATAATAGGCCGCCGCCACCGAGATGTATGAGGATAGCGTGCTTTCGATGCCGCGACGATACTTACCCCAGAAGTCGATTTCCCAGTTGGCCTGAATCATCAGATTACGGGTATTGGACAGCGGCGAGGTGTTGAGATATTGCGTAAAGGCGTTTGGATTGTCATTGCGCGACGCTGAGCCACTGAGGGCTGCTGTCGGCAAAAGCGTCGCCTCAGACACCCCAAATTGCGAGCGCGCTTGTGCAACACGCACGGCAGCGCGCTGCAAACTCAGGTTATCGCTGGCTGCACGTGCGAGCAATTGATTAAGCGTTGGGTCTTTAAAGCCGGCCCACCAAGCCACCGGATTGATGCGCTGAGTGTTGGTTACCTGAAGCGCCTCGGTAAATTCGGTTTGTTTGGGCTGGCTAAATTGGGTTTGGACCTTGGTCGCAGGCCGCACAAAATCGGGCCCAACCACACACCCCGACAAAGCAAGACCAACGCTAGCCAGCCAACAAGACAACGCAAATCTGTTCATGATCAACACGATAAAAGATATCAATAAGGAATAGTAGAGCACATTTACGTGACACTCTCTCCCCTAAATAAGGGATGACAACGCAAACTCACACGACAACAAATCCCCTTGTTGGTTAGTCAACTTGCGCGCCCGAAATTCGCACAATCTCAGCCCATTTTGCAATATCGGCCTTGTGAATCTTGGCAAATGCCGCTGGACTGGGATCTTGTGCAGGCGTAATACCCTGAGACTCGACTAGCCACGTTTTGAAAGCTGGGGTTGAAATCACCTGCATGACGGCCGCACTCATTTTGGCCGTGATCGCGGCGGGCAACTTAGCCGGAGCAAGTAATCCGTACCACGTGCTGCTCTCAAAACCGGGCAGCGCACAAGCTTGTGCCATCGTGGGCACATTGGGTAACGCCGCCAGAGCGGCAGGTGTGGTGACTGCTAAACCAATGTTTAAACCACCCTTAATCGAGGCGATTGCTGGCGCGCTTTGATTAAAGAACAGATCGACGTCGCCTGCTAGCAATGCCGTCATGGCTGGCCCCTGCCCGCGGTAAGGGACATGCACAATATTGACCTTAGCCGCACTGGCGAATTGGGCGGCCGACAAATGCGTCGATGCGCCATTACCGGTCGAACCATAATTCAGTTTGCCTGGGTTAGCCCGAATCAGCGCGAGTAACTCGGCACAGGTTTTAATCGTAGGGTGTTTTTTTGTATTGATCAATAACACGTTTGGCACATCACCCAAAATCGCAATGTGGGTGAAGTCTCGTTCGACGTCAAAACTCAGTTTCTTGTACAGCGCTGCGTTGATTGCATGCGTCCCAGCGGTCGCCAATAAAAATGTATAGCCATCAGGCTGAGCTCGTGCAACGAAATCAGACGCCAGATTGCCCCCTGCCCCCGTTTTGCTATCGACCACAATCGGCACGCCCAACACAGCGCCCAGCGCCTCTCCGAGCTTGCGAGCGTAGAGGTCAGTCCCCGCACCATTTGGAAACCCGCCAACAATCGTGATTGCACGACTTGGCCAAGGCTCGCTCTGGGCAAAGGCAGCTGAACTGAGCACTAAGCCCAGCGACAAACAAACCATTCTTTTTAATTTTTGTAGCATCTTTAATCCCCTAGAACTGTTGGTGAACGACCCCCTTTCTGCCTCGCCAAGTGCCTTTGACACTCGTATTAGCTTCAGGCTTATGTCATGAATTTAAATCAGAGGCCTGCCAATGGCCTACCAATCAACGCTGTTGCCCTTGACCAGAAATACGCCGGCAATGATTCAACGAAGCCTCAATCAAATTATCGCTAGCCTCGGGCGTGCGAAACGCAGAGTGCGCCGACAGCGTGACGTTGTCGATTTTGGTAAAGGCATGATCCGCTGGCAAGGGCTCGATATCAAACACATCAAGACCCGCATGACCAATTTTCTTAGATGTCAGCCCAGCAATCAGCGCTTGTTCATCAATGACTGCGCCGCGTGCGGTGTTGATTAACACTACGCCATCGCGCATTTTTGCAATGCGCTCGGCCGAAATAAAGCCGCGGGTATCGTCATTGAGCAATAAATGAACCGACAGTACGTGGCTGCTAGACAGAACCGTGTCGAGGTCTGCAAAGCGCACACCCGCGTGAGTTTTTGGGCTGCGGTTGTAGGCAATCACATTCATGCCGGCACCCAGCGCCAGTCGAGCCATCTCGGCGGCGATACCGCCAAAGCCGATTAAGCCCAACGTTTTACCGGTTAACTCAATACCATCTGTACGCAACCACTGCCCAGCACGCATGCCCCGATCCATCCGGGCAAAGCCCTTGGCACTGGCCCACATTAGGGCAAAGGCACACTCAGCAACCGCGGTATCACCGTAGCCCTTGATAATGTGAACTTCGATACCAATGTTGGCAAGCGCCTCGGGGTTCATGTAAGAACGCGCCCCTGTGCCTAAAAACACCACGTGCTTGAGGCCTCTGCATTGCTGCGCAATCTCAACGGGCACGGCCGTGTGATCAACAATCAAGATCTCAGCGTCGCCCATGACGCCAGGCATCTGCTCAGGGGTAATGTCAGGTTGCTCGTTCACCAGCAAGGCAATATCATCGGGTTGGTGCAGGCGGCGCGCCACATCGGCCAAACTGCCGTTGGCGTCAATAAATACAGCTTTCATACAGCAAAATCCAAAGAAAACACAATATCGACATCATAACGGGGCTTTGACCCGATCGCACAACGTTTTTGTGTGCTGGCGGCCCCCAACCAAGCTGTGGACCAACGCGCCACAGACAAAATGCTTCTGCAACGTTCAAGTTGTCGTGCCCGAAGACACCGGCGCTGCGCTCAGGACATCGCCCACAAAACCGTAAATACTGGGATCAAGGCACTGTGCGCACAGGCGCAAATGCTAAGATTCATCACTCCAAATTACGCTAGCGCCAGAGGGATCTTTTTTGAGCAAACCAGACCACGTTGTCATCATCGGCGCCGGTATTGTTGGCGCCGCGAGCGCCTTTCATTGCCTAGAGGCCGGACTACAAGTCACCCTGATCGAACCTGAAACCCCCGGTGCCTCACAGGCCTCAAGCTACGGCAACGCGGGTTGGTTATCTTCACACTCCGTTTTACCCCCTGCCTCACCAGGCATCTGGAAGCAAGTCCCCAATTGGCTGGCAGACCCACTTGGGCCCCTCTCGGTGCGCTGGCGGTATTTTCCCCGCGCCCTACCCTGGCTCATACGCTACCTGACCGCGGCCTGGACCTATCCAAAAATCGAACGCACCGCGCACGCGCTGCGGACTCTACTGGCCGGTGCGCCAGCGCTACATCAACACATGGCACAACAAGCGGGGGTCGGTGAACTGATCGAACGCAACGGTTTGCTTCACGCTTTTTTATCGCGAGAACACTTTCTACTTGATGCCAAGGCCTGGGACATTCGCCGTAAAGAAGGGGTCAGCTGGCAAGAACTCGACGCGGCCGCGCTGGCCGACCTTGAGCCAGACCTTGACCCCAAATACACCTTTGGCGTTTTCGTCGCCGAAACCGGCAGCTGTCGCAACCCTGGGGCTTACACAGCTGCCTTAATACGCCATGCACAGACCCGCGGAGCGACGTTATTGCACGCCCGCGCAACCGGCTTTCGTATCGAAAACGGCTCACTGAAAGCCGTGTTGATCGAAGGGGGTGAGGTGGCGTGTGACAAGGCTGTCATTGCCGTGGGCGCTCGCTCAAAGGTCTTCGCAGCCCTGGCAGGCGACAACGTCTCGCTAGAAACTGAACGCGGCTACCACGCGGTCGTCACTGGCGTCGAGGCCGGCCCACGCCTGCCAACCATGTTTGCTGACTGTAAAGTGATCGTGACACAAATGAACCAGGGCTTACGCGTGGCCGGTCAAGTTGAAATCGCAGAGGCTGACGACACGCCAAACTGGCGTCGCGCCGAAATTTTGCGCGACCACTTGCTAACTTTGTACCCTGCTCTGCCGCGTAACTTGGCTCCCGAGCAAATCCAAATCTGGATGGGGCGACGCCCCAGCACCCCTGACGGGCTGCCTTGCCTGGGCTTGGCCTCTGGTACCAAGGATATTATTCACGCCTACGGCCACGGTCATGTGGGGCTGGTAGGATCAGCCAGAACTGGGCGTATAGTGGCTCAACTGGCTGCGGGCCTTCAGCCCGAAATCGATCTGAGCCCGTTTAGACCGACGCGTTTTAGCTAGGCCGCACAAAAATCGAACTTCCAAACACCGAGATCAACATGAACGCTTCTGACTTGCACGACGATAGTGAAGACGTCGAGTTTACGCCGGCCGAACGTGCCAGCGCTGCGAAAAAAAGCACTTGGATCAGCGTAATCGTCAACATCATATTATCCAGCATCCAAATTAGCGTAGGTATTTTTGCAAAATCTCAAGCCTTGATCGCCGACGGCGTGCACTCGCTTTCAGATCTGATTTCTGACTTTGTCGTTCTCTTTGCGAGCCACCATAGCCAAAAAGATGCAGATCAAGATCACCCCTATGGCCATCAACGTTTTGAAACGGCCGCCTCACTAGTGCTCGGCGGCCTGCTACGGGCCGTTGCGTTTGGCATGCTGTGGTCCGCATTTGAAAAGCTCAAAGACCCGCATACCATCGACTCGGTACACAGCGTCGCCTTATGGGTCGCAGTCCTGACGTTAATCGCAAAAGAAACGCTATTTCGCTATATGCTTCGTATTGCCAAAGGCGTCAAATCAAGCATGCTGGTTGCGAACGCCTGGCATGCGCGCTCTGACGCCGCCTCGTCACTCGTGGTCGCGGTGGGAATTATCGGTAACCTGCTAGGCTATCCGATTCTGGATCCCATCGCCGCACTGATTGTTGGCTTGATGGTCGGCAAAATGGGCTGGGATTTTGGCTCTGACGCCTTCCACGATTTGATGGATCGCTCAGCCAACGATATTGAGGTTCAGGCGATCACCGACACCCTGTTGAAAACCCCTGGAGTCTTAGGCGTGCATGACGTGCGTACACGCAAAATGGGCGACATGATTCTGGTGGATGCACACATCGAGGTTGATGCATTTTTGACTGTTGAAACGGGACACGATATTGGCCTGGCGGCACGACATGCAGTCATGCAACGTCACCGCGTGCTGAATCTGTTAACGCATATTGATCCTGTCCCCTCTCGAACAGATCCCAAAGTAACCGCTACAAAATGAAACCTTCTCAACATCAGTCGCGGCGCACGCTGTTTGAAAAAATATGGGATCAACATGTCGTCATGCCTCGCACTGCTGGCCCGTCTTTGCTATACATCGACCGACACATTATTCACGAAGGGTCATTTCATGCGTTCAAAGATCTGCGCGCGCGCGGCTTAACGATTCGCAATCCCAAACAAGTATTTGGTGTCGCCGATCACTACGTGCCCACCACCAGTCGCGATCCCAACGACGCCATCACCGCTGAAATCAAAGAGGTGATTCTTAAGTTTGACGACAACATGAAATGGTCGGGCGCACACTATTTTTCGATCAAAGACCCGCAACAAGGGATCGTTCACGTCGTAGGCCCTGAACAAGGGATGTCTCTGCCCGGCTCTGTCATCACCTGCAGCGATAGCCACACCTCGACACATGGCGCGATGGGTGCCATGGCGTTTGGAGTTGGGCAGTCAGAAAGCATGCACGTCATGGCGACCCAAACCCTCTGGCAAGTCAAGCCTTTGCAAATGCGCGTTGAGCTCAAGGGTAGGCCGGCTGCGGGTGTGAGTGGTAAAGATATCATCCTGGCCGTCATCGCAAAATTAGGTGTTGCGGGCGCAGTGGGTTTCGCCATTGAATACACTGGTAGCGCACTGCAATGGCTATCACTCGACGAACGCCTGACCATGTGCAATATGACGATCGAAGCTGGCGCACGCTCAGGGCTCATCGCCGCTGACGACGTTGTGTTTAATTATTTGTATGGTCGCAACTTTGCACCCAAAGGCGCGGCCTGGGATCAGGCATTAGGCGAATGGCAACAATTGCCCTCTGATGACGGCTGCCATTTTGATCAAACCCTCAGCATCGATGTTGCGCAATTGTCACCGATGCTCACCTGGGGTACGTCCCCAGACACCGGCGTTGCCATTGAGGGCGTCGTGCCAGACCCTTCAGCCCTCTCTGATTCACATGCCAGGCAAGCTGCATTAGCCGCGCTTAACTATATGGACTTAACTCCAGGCACGGCCTTGAGCACGATCAACATTGATCGTGTCTTTATCGGCTCGTGTACCAACAGTCGCCTGTCTGATTTGCGCATCGCGGCAGACATTCTGCGCGGACGTCGCGCTGTAGTGCCGGGCATTGTGGTGGCGGGCTCGATGCTGATTAAACAGGCTGCTGAAGCCGAGGGCTTAGACAAAGTTTTTCGAGCGGCGGGGCTTGAATGGCGCGAACCAGGTTGCTCAATGTGCGTTGGCATCAACGGTGACTTAGCTCTGGCAAATGAACGGGTCGCTTCAACCTCTAACAGAAACTTTGTTGGGCGCCAGGGCCCCGGGGTCCGTACGCACCTAGTCAGCCCAGCCATGGCTGCGGCCGCGGCAGTCACGGGTCACTTTACCGACGTAAGAACCTTAATGGGTCAACAATAATATGCAAGCCTTCACTCACTTACGGGCGCTCGCTGCCCCAATTGAGGGTCGAAACGTCGACACCGATCAGATTATTCCGGCGCGCTTCTTAAAAAAGAACCGCGATGAATTTTATAAAAACTATTTATTTCATGATGTTCGTTTTGATGAACACGGTGCCCAACGACCAGATTTCATCCTGAATCGCCCGCTGTTTCAGGGCGCACAAATTTTGGTTGCAGACGAAAACTTCGGTTGCGGTTCGTCGCGCGAAGGCGCTGTCTATTGTTTGGCTGATTTTGGAATTCGTGCCATTTTGGCACCCAGTTTCGGTGATATCTTTTTCAATAACTGCCTGAAAAATGGTTTGTTACCAGTTCGGCTTGACGCAAAAGTTTTAGATGCGGTTCGACAAACGTTACTCAACTCAACCGAAACCACTGACTCAGCCCGCGAAATTACGATTGATCTGGCTGCCCGTACTGTCAAAGCCCCGGGTCTAAACGCGCTGCAAATGTTCACGATGGACCCCTTCTGGCATGAATGTTTGCTCAAAGGGGTCGATGAGCTTGCCTTAACCTTGAGCTATGCTAATGCGATAGCAAACTTTGAACAACAGCATCGCAACGCGCATCCTTGGCTGGCAAACTGACTGATCAAACTAGCGCCATCCATTCTGGGCTGATAGCCTGAATGATTGACCGATAGCCATCCTCGTTTAAGCGACAACAGCACAACGCTCATCCTTAGCAGACACCTTGAATCCTCATCTTTAGCTGACACATTAAATCCTCATACTATGACACTTCCTTTAAGCGGCTTACGGGTCATCGAACTTGGGCAACTCATTGCAGGCCCTTTTGCCTCAAAAATGCTCGGCGAATTTGGTGCCGACGTCATCAAGATTGAACCTCCTGAAACCGGTGACCCGTTACGTGCCTGGCGCATGTTGCACGAGGGCACCTCTGTCTGGTGGGCAGCGCACGCCCGCAACAAGCGCTCGATCACACTCAATCTGCGTGAACCCGAGGGCCAGAACGTGATTCGGCAACTAGCCAAAGACGCGGATATTGTGATTGAAAATTTTCGCCCCGGAGCTCTAGAAAAATGGGGCATCGGTTTCAAAGACTTGCATGCCATTAACCCTAAACTGATCATGCTGCGCGTATCAGGCTACGGCCAAACGGGCCCATACAAAGATCGCCCTGGGTTCGGTGTGATCGGCGAAGCGATGGGTGGCTTACGCTACCTGACGGGTGAGCCCGGACGCCCTCCGGTGCGCACAGGCGTTTCGATTGGCGACACTTTATCTGGCCTGCATGGCGTCATCGGCATTTTGCTTGCCTTACGCCATCGCGAACAACAAGGCGGTGTCGGGCAAGAAGTTGATGTCGCGCTGTACGAATCTGTTTTCAATATGCTTGAAAGCGTGTTGCCCGAATACTCAAAGTTTGGTGCCATTCGCCAACCTTCGGGCGCAAGCATGCCGGGTATTGCACCAACCAACGCGTATCTGTGCAAAGACGGCAAATATGCACTCATTGCTGGCAACGGCGACAGCATCTATAAACGTCTGATGCAAATGATTGCTCGTGAAGATTTGGCGAACGATCCAAAGCTTGCTCGTAACGCCGGGCGCGCAGAGCATGCAGATTTAATTGACGCTGCAATCTCAGCCTACACAGCTCAACATTCATTAGACGACGTCTTGGCCGCCATGAACGCTGCTGGCGTGCCAGCGGGCAAAAGTTATGATGCCGCCGATATTGCAAACGATCCACACTATCAGGCGCGCGACATGATTTTGAATGCGACACTGGCTGATGGCTCAGTGGTGCAAGTGCCTGGCATCGTACCTAAACTGAGCAAAACGCCTGGGCAGATTACTAGGGCTGCGCCCGCGCTCGGTCAGCATACAACCGAGATCCTAGAGTCTTTGGGTATCAGCGCCTCGCAACAAGCCGACTGGAAATCGCGAGGCGTGATTTAGGGGAAACTACACCACGTGTACTTCAAACTCACCTAAGCCGGCGACATGACCAATCATTTTGTCGCCCTTCACCACCGCGCCCACACCTTCGGGTGTGCCGCTAAAAATCAGATCGCCGGCCTTTAATTCAAACAAGCCTGACAGATAGGCAATGCTTTCTGGAATGTTCCAGATCATTTGCGAAAGATCGCTTGTTTGCTTTTGAACACCGTTCACCGACAACGTAATACTGCCCTGTGACAAGATACCAGTGAGCGCGCGCGGGTGAATCGGACCGATCGGACCAGACTGATCGAAACCCTTACCAATCTCCCAAGGGCGGCCTTGCTTTTTGCAATCATTTTGTAAATCACGGCGAGTCATATCCAGGCCTAGCGCATAACCAAACACGCAATCGTTCGCCTGTTCAGCAGGGATATTGACACCGCCACTGCTCAATGCGACCACCAACTCCATTTCGTAGTGCAAGTTAGCTGTTTTAGAGGGGTAACGAATTTGACCTGGCTTGCCTGCTGGGATTGCCACTAACGCATCCGCCGGCTTACAGAAAAAGAACGGGTCTTCGCGGCCGGTGAAACCCATTTCTTTTGCATGCTCGGCATAATTGCGACCCACACAATACACGCGACGAACCGGAAACAATTGATCGCTGCCCACAATTGGCAAGCTAACGATTCCTGGTGCTTCTACTGCATAGTTGCTCATGTTTGAATCCTGATCTCTAGAACGACTAGTTAACTTTTTGTCGGCTCGACACCGCTGGCCGAAGCAAGTGGCGCTGCAGTGGGGGTCGAAGTGTCTGGCCGAGCATTCGGTGCTGCGATGGGAGTCGAACTGTCTGGCCGAACATTCGGTGCTGCGATGGGAGTCGAACTGTCTGGCCGAGCATTCGCGCCCGCGTAAGGTGCCACTGCAGCTGGCTCGCCCAAGTGCGCAATTGGAGCACTGTCAAAGTACTCTTCAAACTCGTCAGGCGGCCTGGGCGTATACCTACCCGCGACGACCGTCGTCGCCCGATCGCCGCTCGCGACAGTGCCAGGCTTTGCGGTAGAGGCGTCTTGCGCCCAATCAACCGGAAACCCACTATCGGTAAAGTAAGCGAGCCCCTCAGCATGAAACACACCAGGGTCAGACTCAACCTCGGCTGCCGGCAAGAACGAGTCGGCCAACAGAACCGGTAAGGTCGTGCCAACCGCCGTCGCTAAGCGCCACTGGGCAGCGGCCTCTTGAGGGCGTTCGAGCTTATCAAACAAACTTGCAAGTAAGGCATGCACACGCGCGTCGCTGCGACGCGCCAAGCTGCGTGTGAGGTAGAGTTCGGCCTGCCCCCACAACCGACCAGACAGACAAAGATTACCCAGCGTCGTGAGCAGATCTGGCATCTCGGGATTCTTTTGCAACCAGCCCTCAGTTTTTTCGAGTCTGCGGGCCACTTGCGTAGGCTCAGAACGTGCATAAGCTTCAAGCAAACGTGGATCGAGTGCTTGTTCAAGAGCAGCCTCGAGAATCTTTGAGGCCTCTGGCGACTGACCCGAAGCCTCAAACGCGACCGCACCGGCTAACGCCACCTCTGGCAGTATTCGCTCGTCTGGTTTAAGGTCTTTCCAGATTTTTTGCCAATCACCCGAGTGCAAGGTTTCACGCAAACGAGTAGCCGCCGCAGTTTCAATCAAAGCACGCGCTTCAATCACCGGCATAGCTTTACGACGACTTAAGGTACGAGCCAGAACAAACACTTGATCGGAGCGCCCAAGCTGGCGATAGGCACGCAAGAGCAAACGCAGGGTATGCACATGTCGGGCACCGGCTTGCTGCAGCGGTAACAACACATCAAGCGCCTGCTGAGCCAGCCCTTGATCAAGGTATAAATCGGCAGCAGCCGTAGCGACTGCCTCGCTTAAGCCAGTATCCTGCCCGGCCTTGTCTTTAGCGAGAGCCAATAAATTATCTCGCCTGAGATATTCACCCAGTGCGTGCGCCGCCCGCGCCGCCGATAAGCCCGCCAATACCTGCCTATTAGCACTACGAGTTTGATCGAGCAACTTAGTGAGATCTTTCTCGGCGTTTGAGTAGCGACCTTCAAGCAGTTCGGTCCAGCCTTGCTCAAGTAGTTCGTGGTCACGCCGCACTTGCCTGCGGCCGTGCCAAGCACGCACACGCTCTGGGATATCTGTAAACCACGCCAAGACACGCAACACAACGTACAGAGCAATAAAGCCTGCAACCAGCACCAACACAGCAAACGCAAACGATATCTGGATGCGCCAGGTGTTTATCATAATCAACACTTGGCCTGTGTTTTCTCGCAGTGCTACGGCCATCACTACGGCAACCGTGGTCAACAGCAGCGTCCAGAACCAAGTACGCATACTTAATCCTCGCTTTTCTTGTTGAGCTCTTGCACCCGCACGGCTTCAAGTGCAGCGATGCTATCACTCATGTCTGGCAGCGCCGCAACGACCGATGCGCTTGCCAGCTCGCGCACCAAGCGAAGCGCAGCCACCGTGTCAACTGCTTTCGGGTCATAACGTGTGGTCAAAGAGGCTTCAATACTGGCAATTTCAGCTCG
>CAMCII010000088.1 GCA_945874505.1 Bordetella parapertussis
TGCTCACTGCTGGCATGTGTGATCGGGATGATTTGCGTTAAGCTCAAAGAGATTTACTTCTCGTTTTTGACCCTCGCGTTTCAGATGTTGATTCACAGCGTGATTATCACTTGGACCTCACTAACAGGCGGTGATCAAGGTTTGATGGGCGGTATCCCACGCAGGCCTTTCTGGGGTGGCATTAATGTGGCCGATCCCAACACGCTGTACTGGTTTTGTGTCGTCATCGGCGTGGTCAGCCTACTCATCATGCGCTACGTGTTGCAATCACCCTTTGGCTACACCCTGCGGATGGTGCGCGACAACGCCGATCGCGCGCGCTTCTTAGGGATTGATGTGTGGCGCATTCGTTTGTATGCCTTTATTTTGGCAGGTGCCTTTGCCGGAATCGGCGGCTCGCTGATGGCGCTATTTGTGTCGGGGGCCTACCCAGAGTTTAGTTATTGGACAATGTCAGGCGAAGCTGTATTTATGATCATGATGGGTGGCATCAATGTTTTCTTGGGCCCGATCATCGGCGCAGGTTTGTTGAACATTTTTAACGACATCATCACACGCACGACCGAGTATCACGGTTTGGCGTTAGGAGTGATCGTGCTGATCTTTGCACTTGGTTTTAAACGCGGCATCACTGACTTTGTGGGGCAGTTATATAACGCTCTCACCAAGAAGCGTGTGCAATCATGACAAGAAAATATCTCAGTGTGGTAACTGGTGGGTCGAGTGGCATTGGTGCGGCCTGCGTCAGGCATTTAGCCAAGCGCGGCGATTTAGTGGTTGCGCTCGATCTGCCTGGCACTTGGTCTGAAGCGAAAATGAAAGAACTCGGTGTACACGCCTACGCTTGCGATGTGACTGACGAGCAAGCGGTGCGCGACACAGCCGCAATGATCGAAGCTAAGCACGGTCAAATCTCGGCGCTCGTCAACAGCGCGGGGATTTTGCAACGCCGTTTAACGCCCGATAAGCTCACCATGACTGAATGGGATCGCGTGGTGGCGGTGGATCAGCGCGGCACATACCTTGCCTGCGCAGTGTTTGGCTCGCGCATGGCTGAACTAGGCGCGGGGGCAATTGTCAACATCGCCTCGATTACCTCGATGCGGTCGGTACCCTTGCATGCCTATGCGCCCGCAAAGGCTGCCGTGGCGTCAATGACGGCTTGCCTGGCGGCCGAGTGGGGTCGTGCCGGCGTGCGTGTGAATGCGATTTCGCCTGGCTACGTATTAACCGAAGCGTTGCAAGCCGCGATTGATCGGGGTGATCGCAACCCTGAAGACCTCACATCGCAAGCCGCCATGGGGCGCATGGTCACCCCAGACGAAATTGCTGACTCGGTTGGCTTCTTATTGTCGCCTGCCGCCAAGGCAATCACTGGGATCAATTTGCCGGTTGACGCAGGTTGGCTAGCCGGCTCGACCTGGCAAACCTATGGTGGGGTACCACCCGCTCAAACCAACACCTCAGGAGGCCACTAATGCTTAAGATCGAAAACCTCCACAAGGCCTTTGGTGGTGTCGTTGCAACCTCCGATGTATCGATTCACTTTAAGACTGAATCACTCACGGCTGTGATTGGCCCCAATGGCGCTGGCAAAACAACGTTCTTTAATTTAATTTCAGGTGCGCTCAAACCCGACTCGGGTCGCATTTTGTTAGACGGCGAAGACATCGTTGGCATGACGAGCGCCGCGATCGTACACAAGGGAATCGGTCGCGCGTTTCAAGTGGCCAAACTCTTTAAGACCCTCACCGTTGAAGAGTCGCTGCGCGGTGCGTTGATGTCGCCTCTGGGGCGCTCAGCGCAAATGCACGGGCGGTTTCCACTGGCGCAGACACGTGATCGGGCCTTTGAAGTCATGGAGCAACTTGGCTTGCATACCAAAGCGCATTTGATTAGCGGCAATTTGTCGCACGGCGATCAAAAGCTATTGGATATGGCCTTGGCGCTAGTGTTAAAGCCAAAAGTGCTTTTGCTAGACGAACCCGTTGCTGGCATGGGCCCTGAAGAACGAGAGCAAATGATTGAGACCGTTTACGGGCTCTGGAAAAAAGGTGGCTTAACTGTGGTGCTGATCGAGCATGACATGGAGATCGTCTTCAGAGTCTCGCAACACATCCACGTTTTATCTTACGGCAAACTCTTGGCTGAGGGTAGCCCAGAGCAAATCCGCAACAACCCGGCCGTCATTGAGGCCTACTTGGGTAAACCCCGCGAGGAGCACGCATGAGCGACCACGTGCTAAAGGTGCAAGACATCGATGTCTTTTATGGCACTAGTCAGGCATTATTCAAATTATCGTTTGACGTTAAACGGGGCGAGACCTTAGCGTTGCTTGGGCGTAACGGCGCTGGCAAAAGCACCACCATGAAGACCATTGCTGGTGTGAATCCCACAAAAAAGGGTAGCGTCGAGTTGTACGGCAAGGTCATCACCGGGCGCTCTGCGCATTTAATTGCCCGTGCAGGTATTGGTTATGTGCCAGAAGACCGACAGATATTTCCAGACCTCAGCGTCGACGACAATCTCACTATCGCCATCAAAAAAGGCGCGAAGGGTGAAGATGACTGGAACCTTGAGCGCGTGTATGACACGCTGCCGCTGCTAGCCCCCCTCAAAGAGCGAATGGGTGGACAATTATCTGGCGGCGAACAACAAATGCTGACTGTCGGCCGTGCACTGATGGGAAACCCCGATGTGTTGCTGCTTGACGAGCCCAGCGAAGGCTTAGCCCCCCTCATGGTGCAAAAGATTGGCGATTTGATCGCCACCTTGCACAAGCTAGGCAAAACGATTGTCTTGGCCGAGCAAAATCTACACTTTTGCCTGGGGCTAGCCGACCGGGCCGTGGTGATCGACAAAGGCACAGATGTTTTTTGCGGCACCATTCACGAGCTCAACGACAACGCCGATATCAAACAACGTTATCTGTCGGTTTAACGACTTAGGGGACTGCTGTGCATCTTTCAAAAATTAACGCGTCACAAGCTTTTGACATGACCGGTACCCACTTGTGGATTACAGGAGCTGCTGGCGGCATCGGTAGTGCCACTGCCAGGCTGTGCAGCCAGCTTGGCGCTTCTTTGGTCTTGACGGATATCGGCCCCCTCGCGAAGCTCGAAGCGCTTGCACACACGCTCACGGGTTCAGTCGCTGTCGAGACTTGCGACGTTACGCAACGCGACGCGGTTGAAAGTTTGGTGCATCGGCACAAGCCGTTTACCGCGCTGGCTGACACCGCAGGTATCTGCCCCTTTGAAGACGACTGGATGGCACCAGACTGGAACGAAGCCGCGTTTATGCGCGTCATGCAGGTCAACGTGTTGGGGCCCATTAATCTGGTGCGCGCGGTGTTGCCCGGCATGATGGAACGCAAGCACGGGCGTATCGCGCTCTGTGGGTCGATTGCAGGCTGGACCGGTGGGTTACGTGCTGGCCCGCATTACAGCGCCTCTAAGGGCGGCGTCCACGCCCTGGTGCGCTGGTTTGCGCAACGTGCGGCGCCCCATCATGTGTGCGTGAACGGTGTGGCGCCTGGGCCGATTGATACGGGCATGACCACCGGTCAAGGCTATCGGGGCAGCGAATATCCGATGCAGCGCTTGGGCGAACCCGAAGAGATCGCGAGCATGTTGACTTACCTGTGCTCACCCGCGGCAAGCTTTGTGTCGGGTGCCATCATGGACGTCAACGGCAGCACGCAAATGCGCTGAGTGGCTGAAAGGCGCTTAGTATTAAGCGCTTAAATTCGCCCCCTCAAAGACGCGCGAATAGCTCGAGCTGCCGTGGCAAGCTTTGAGCCGGACAGCAGATTTCAATTTTGCTCTTGCATAAACGGCAGATTTAAATTAGCATAAAAATGTAGCAAACACTACATTTTATGTTTGGCTTAATTTTCTTCATCCACTGCCTGCGAGGTCACCCATTATGTACGACATTTTTCAGACCGATCGTTTAATCGATCTTTGGCTGACCGAAGATATCGGCTCTTGTGACCTGACCGCACAACTCATGATTGATGAAGATGCCGTTGGCACGTTTCATATGAACGCCCGCGAGCCAATGTACATTGCCGGCATTGATGTTGCCGCACGAATCTTCACCCGTTACGATGCTGCACTGACCGTCACCAAACTCGCCAAAGATGGCGACAAGGTTGAAAAAGGCACCAGAATTTTGACCGTATCAGGCCCCGCTCGCAGCATTGTGACTGCCGAACGCCCTGCTCTGAATATTTTGCAACGCCTATGTGGCATCGCTACTGAAACCGCGCGCTACAACGCTGAGATCGCTGGTACAGGCGCACGCTTAATCGACACGCGTAAAACAACACCTGGGCTACGCATGCTTGAAAAACACGCCGTCGCCTGTGGTGGTGGCCTGAACCATCGCTTAGGTTTGGATAACGGCGTCATGCTCAAAGACAACCATATTGCAGTGGCGGGCAGTATCGGCAAAGCGGTGGCGCGCGCCAAACTCAAGCTGCCCATTCTGACCAAGATTGAAGTCGAATGCGACCGCTTTGAACAGGTCGAAGAGTCTTTAGCTGCTGGTGCCGATGTGATCATGCTGGATAACATGTCGATTGCCGACATGACCACCGCAGTGAAGTTTGTTGCAGGTCGGGCAAAAATTGAAGCGTCGGGCGGCATCAGCATCGCGACGATTCGTAACGTGGCACTGACCGGTGTAGATTACATCTCAACAAGCAAAATCACTCAAGCTGCACCAGCAGTTGATATCGGCTTAGACGAATAAGTGGGCATTGGGTGACAAGCGGCAGCTTCTTTTTTGTTGTCGGCCCCAGTGGGGCTGGCAAAGATAGCCTGATTGATGGGGCACGGCAGCAGCTCGACCCGGCTCAGTTCATTTTTGCCAAACGCACCATCACCCGCCCCGCTGAATCGGGAGGCGAAGCTCACCAAGCATGCACCCAGGCTGAGTTTGCGTTGCTTGAACGGCAGGGCAAGTTTCTCATCACCTGGCAAGCGCATGACCTGTCGTACGGCCTGCCTAGCACACTGCTTGATGCCCTTGCTTCCGGACAACACGTCATTGCTAACGGGTCGCGCGCAATGGTGGCACAACTGAACGAGCGAGTCCCAAATTTAGTGGTGATTGAAATCGGTGCACCGCCTGAGATTCTGGCGCAGCGGCTCGCGCAGCGTGGTCGCGAATCTGCGGGCGATGTTGCTAAACGCTTGGCGCGCAAAACTGAGCCGTATCCTGAGGGCACACGCGTACTGCGCGTCACCAACGACCGAACGCCTGCGATCGGTGTGAGCCGCTTTTTAGCGGCGCTCTTTACACAGCTTGGGCAAACCCTTGCGCCTCTTGGTTCGTTGTATAAAAAAATTGCAGGGTTCGCGCTCAGCGAAACCGAATATCGTCCCTTGCTGGCCGCCATTCATCAAAAGCAATTTTCTGGAACCGAGCTCGAAGCTTTTTTAATTGCCTGCACACAACAGTTATCAGACGATGAACTGATTGCGATGGCGCGATGCCGTAGCGAACTCATGCCACGCATTTCTTGGGGTCGTGACATGGTGGTCGATAAGCACTCGCTTGGCGGCATACCTGGGAGTCGTGTCACGATGGTGGTGATTCCGATTGTGGCTGCACACGGGTTACTCATCCCCAAAACATCATCGCGTGCCATCACCTCGGCGGCAGGCAGCGCCGATGCAATGGAGGTTCTTACAAAAGTCGACCTAACCCCTGAGCAACTTAAACAGTGTGTGGCGCAGACCAATGCTTGCATCGCCTGGAACGGCAAGCTCAATCATTCGGTCATTGATGACGTGATGAATGCGATCACCCGCCCCTTGGCACTTGATACACGACGCTGGTCGGTAGCTTCGATTTTGTCAAAAAAATATTCAGCTGGCGCGACGCACGTTGTGATTGATATTCCGTATTCAAGTGGTGGCAAGGTCAAAACTCTACCTGCGGCAGAAGAACTTGCTCGACTCTTTGAAATAGTGGGTGCGGCCTTAGGACTCGTCGTCAAGGCTTTTGCCACAGACGGCCACGCACCGATCGGACGTGGGATCGGCCCCGCGCTCGAGGCACGCGATGTGTTGCAGGTGCTAGAGCGCGATCTGCTAGCGCCTAGCGATTTACTAGAGAAGTCACTGTTTTTTGCTAGCCAGATCCTAGCACTTGACCCAGCGGTCGGCAGCGTTGCCAACGGCCGAGCCCGCGCACTCGAACTGCTCAACAGTGGTGCTGCAAACACCACCATGCAGGCAATCATTGCGGCTCAAGGTGCTCAGCTACCACTCGATTGGTCGGGCGTGCTCAAACACGAAGTTCGTGCACAACACGGTGGTCGCGTACAAGCCATAGATGGTTTTGTCATTTCAGGGCTTGGGCGTTGCGCCGGTGCCCCTGCAGACCAACTCGCCGGCGTAGATCTGGCGTGCGGCCTAGGAGCAGTCGTCAGTGCTGGCGATTTGCTTTATGTTTTACAGGCGAGCGATCAAGAAAAACTCGCGCAAGCGGTGGCGCTTGCGCAGAGTGACTGCGGCTATCGACTGAGCTGAGGCGCCCTACTCGCCAAAGCCCTTGGCAACAATCACTTCTACCAGATTCGGCACGCCGCTGGCCATTGCTGCCTTCAACACCGCCGATAACTGGGTTGGGTCTGTCACGGTTTGTGACGACATCCCCATGTTTTTTGCTAAGCCAGCAAAATCGATTGGTGGATCATTCATGTCCATAGCAACGAAGGCATCTGTGCCTCGCATCGCAAGCAGTCGTTCTTTAATAATGCGATAGCTGCGATTATTGATAATGACGTAAGTGATGGGCAAACGTAGGTGAGCAGCTGTCCAGAGCGACTGAATACTGTACATGGCGCTACCGTCGCCAATCGTGGCGACAATCGGGCGACCAGGTTGCGCCAGGCTCACACCCACCGCACCTGCCATGCCAAACCCTAAACCACCGCTCGCGAGGCCGTAGTACGCCTTGGGATTATCCATCGGTAGTGTCGCAGCAATCGCGGGCGAAGCCGTCAGGGTTTCATCCACAACAATTGCATCTTTAGGCAAGACATCAGCAAGTTGACTCACCAGATAGCGCTGATCGATGGGATTTGCTGTTGCTGCAGCTGCAAACTCTGCACGCGCTGTGTCTCGCTTCGCTGACCAGTTGTTGACGCTCAAGGCCTTCACGCGTGCGCTTGCAGCCTTCGCGTAGTCGGCGCTACGCGCTGCGCGCAACAGTGGCAACAACGCCAACAGTGTTTCTTTAACATCTGCACGCACGGCAGTTTCTGTTGAATAGTTTTTACCCAGCTCCCACTCGCGCTCGGTGATGTGCATGACGGGCATTTCGGGCGGCAAGGGTTCGACCGTGCTCATCGGCGACATGCGAAGCAAATCCGCACCGAGGCACAGCAAAAAATCGTACTGCTCAAGAATCGAACGTACTTTTTTCTGGTTGCGCGACAAATCGCCCATGCAAGTTGGATGCGAAGTCGGGTAGCGTGCGTTGTAGCCAACAGACTCTTGGTACACAGCAGCACCCAAGAGCTCGGCGAGCTCGCAAGCCTCGTTAAAAATACCAGCGTTTGCGATTTCACGGCCAGCGACAATCACAGGATTTTTTGCAGTTAATAAACGTTCGGCCAACGCTTTGAGCGAGGCATCGCCCGGGCGCACCGCGGCGTCAATCACCGTTGGGAAACCAAATTCAATTTCAGTCTCTTCGTCGAGCACCGAGCCTGGCAAACTAATAAACACCGGGCCCATCGGCGGCGTGCGAGCAATCTTGGCAGCGCGACGCACAATGCGGGGCAAGTCTTCAAGCCGAGTCACTTCAAAGGCCCATTTCACCAAAGGCGCCACCATCGGCACCAAGGGCTCGTACAACAAAGGCTCTTGCAGACCATAGCCCACCTCATACTGACCCGCCGTAATGATGATGGGCGAGCCCGAAAACTTAGCCGAATAGATCGCCCCCATCGCGTGACCCAAGCCCGGCGCACAATGCAAGTTACAGGCAACGAGTTTGTTCGACGCGCGCGCAAAACCATCGGCCATGCCCACCACAATCGATTCTTGCAACCCCAACACATACTTCAACTCAGGAAACTGTGGCACCGCCTCCATGATGGCAAGCTCTGTTGTGCCAGGGTTGCCAAACATATGGGTGACGCCCTCATCGAGCAACAATTTGATGAAAGCCTGACGACCAGTAAGTTTTTGCATTGCCATGAATCAATCTCTGTATGTGTGGGTTGAAAACTAACAAGCACCCAACGCAACTTCGCACCGGGTGCTTGAGTGCGATTACGGCTTTAAACGACCCGTTTTAATATAAAAATCTCGCTCTTTCATCGCTGCGGCATGAATGTCAGCTGCAACATTGGTCGACTTGGCAAAACTGGCATCCGTATAGGCTCCTAAGCGTCGAAACTCAGCCATCATCTCAGGATTTTGCAAGGCGGTTTGAATCATTGCCGACAAGTATGCCTTGCGGTCTGCAGGAGTGCCTTTAGGCACTACCGCAAAACGCATAATGTTCCAGACGAATTGCTTCGCACCAAAGATCTCGTTGAACGTCGGCACGTCTTTCATGTTGAAGACGCGCTCTGCGCTTGCAACCGCGATCGGCACCAATTGCTTGGCCTGTAAGTAACTTTCAAATTCGCCGTAAAAGCCTTGCGCGACATCAACGTTACCGCCAATCAAGGCGACGATTCCAGGCTTACCGCCCTGAAACGGTACGCGTAAAAATTTGGCCCCTGTTTGTGCTTCGAGCTGATCCAAGAGGTATTCCCACATCGACCCTGGCACCACTGCCGCGCGCACTGTACCTGGTTTATCTTTTGCAGCCTGAAGGATTTCTTTGGCCGTCTTGCCCTTAAAAGGGCCCTCTGTACCAGCCACCCAAGCTAAAGCGTCGCTATTAATGTAGGCAATTGACTCAACATCGGCGAGCGACCATTTGCCGGGTGCACGCAACATCGCATCGCCCCAGAAATTACTCGCTAAGATCCCAACCGTATAGCCGTCAGGCTTTGCCTGGGTTGCCAGATACGAGTGCCCAACCATGCCAGCACCGCCAGCACGGTTATTGACCAAGACCTTATCACCACTGGCTTTTTCAACAAACTTCGCCAAGATACGTGCAGTCAAATCCATGCCACCGCCAGCCGGATACACCACGGTGTATTCGATCGGCTGATCCGGAAATCCTTTAGGCTTGAGTTTTGCCAGCGCAGGATCCGTTTGCGCGAAGGCACCAAAGCTAAGTGCCGCCAATAGGCTAGCGAGTAGTGTTGAGATTGTTTTCATTTATAAGTCTCCCGTTGGTTGTATCGACTTGCGTTTTAAAAATACCATGGCTGCCAAAATTAAGCTGCCGACCAGCAAGGCTGCGGCGATTGGCCGCTGCCCAAAAATCATCAAGCCATCTGGTGACATCACCATAGACTGGCGTAACGATTGCTCGAGCATTGGCGCCAGTACAAAGGCGATCAAGAACGGCGAAAACTCGTATTGCAACTTGCGCAAAACATAGCCCACAATACCAAAGCCAATCATCACCCACAAATCAAAGATATTTTTATTGGCAGAATAGGTGCCGACAATCGACAGTAACAAAATCAGCGGAAACAACACCCGATAAGGGATGCGCAGACACTGCACCCACAAACCCACCAACGGTAAGTTTAGTAGCAACAAGAATACATTGCCAACGTACAAACTGGCGACTACTCCCCAAAATAAATCAGGCCGCTGCGTAATAAACATGGGGCCCGGTTGCACGCCTTGCATCACCAAGGCGCCCAGCAATAAGGCTGTGACGGCATTGCCGGGGATGCCAAGCGTAAACAAGGGAATCATGCCGCCCGACACGGCAGCGTTGTTGGCCGCTTCGGGGCCCGCCACGCCTTCGATCGCCCCTTTTCCAAAGCGCTCGGGGTCTTTGGCGATTCGGCGCTCGAGCGTGTACGACACAAACGAGGCAGTCACGGGCCCGCCACCTGGCACGAGCCCTAGAAAAAATCCCAAAAAACTACCCCGCATCATGGGTTTCCAAGAGGCTTTCCAGTCCGAGAAAGTAGGCCATAGACCTTTAATTTTTTCAGCGAGCATCTGATTTTTTGCGATTGTTTCGCAGTTCATCAGGATTTCAGAGACGCCAAACAAACCGATCACCACAGACAAAATCTCGATGCCGGCTGACAGATTGATCGTGCCCAGGGTAAAGCGATCTTGCCCGTTCACGATATCCATACCGACCGTTGCAGCCAAAAACCCTAGGGCAATCATCAGCACGCCTTTGACGGTTGAGCCGCCAATCATGTAAAGCGTACACACGAGGCCCAACACCATCAGTGCAAAATTTTCAGGAGGGCCAAATTTAAGCGCAACCGACGCCAACAGGGGCGAAAAAAATGTCAGTGCCACCAACGATAGGGTGCCAGCCACAAACGAGCTAATCGCGGCCATCCCCAACGCCGCCCCCGCGCGCCCTTGTTTAGCCATCGCGTGCCCGTCTAGGGCCGTTACCACCGAAGCCGCTTCGCCTGGGATGTTCACCAAAATCGAGGTGGTCGAGCCCCCATACATCGCGCCATAAAAAATGGCGGCAAGCATGCCAAGCCCTGCAACGGCAGACAGCTGAAACGTCACAGGCAGTAACAAGGCCAAGGCGGCTAATGGGCCAATTCCGGGCAAGACGCCAACTAGCGTGCCAACAATGCTGCCCAACAAACAGAAATAAAGATTTTCGGCAGTAAACAACACCGAAAACCCCATCATCAAACCATTGATTGCGTCCATCACCACCCCCAAGGGCCGCGCGGCAAATTCATGCCCAGCAAACGCCCAAACACTAGCATGACGACCGCAACCGACACCACGGTAATGATCAACGACTCAAGCAGGCGCGAGCGCTCTACCGTTTGTAATAAAACAAAGGTGGTCAGCCCACTTGAAACCGCAAAACCTAAATAAGGCAGGGTCGCTGCCATGGCAACCAGCCCTGTAACGACGCCGCAAACTCGGCCAAGCGCTGCTGCACGTGGCCAATCTGGCTTAGGCGCGGCGGTGCTAGACGCCTTGAACATCAAAACGAGTCCGCAAACAGTGATGAGCGCGCCGCAGATAAACGGAAAGAATCCGCTTTCAGGTCCAAACGAGCCGGTTAAGCGAAGCGACCAAGAGTTGACCATGGTGCCCAATCCAAGCAGGCACCACAGCACGTTTAAGATGCGTTCAAACATCAGCGGCACCACCGAACATCTTGTCCCT
>CAMCII010000089.1 GCA_945874505.1 Bordetella parapertussis
CACAGCATCACGCACAAACGAATTTTCGGGTTGCAGATCGAGAATGTAAAACTTATTGATGCAAGGCGGCACCAACAAAATCGGACGCTGATACACCGTCGGTGTCGTAGGCGAGTACTGTATTAACTGAAAAAACTTGTTTTGAAAAACAACCGACCCGGCAGACGTGGCAACGTTTTCACCCACGACAAATTTGCTTTCGTCACTTTGTGAAATACGCCCTTTTTGAATGTCACCGATTAGGTTCGAGACGCCTGCAACGAGAGTTTCCCCGCCAGAGTCAAGCAGTGCGGCCTGTGCGTCAGGATTAGTCGCCAAAAAATTATCGGGCGACATCGCCTCGATCCATTGCATCACTGAAAAATGTAACCGGTCTTTGAGTTCTGGCGAGGCGTCTGAGACCTCGACCAATTTTTGCATGGCGTTTGCCGACAAAAGATATAAATGGGCCATGAGTAAATGAGGTGGGCTCGAAGCCCACGCCGGCGCAGCAAAGCGACGGTCTTTAATCGCCGGCAAATGCCCTTGGGTCGCCTCTTGGGATAAGCGTTGCCAAGCTTGCATGAAGTCGTGTTGGACCGACGCGAGCGCCTCTTTTGAAATTCCGGGCGGTGGCACCAACCCCTCTGGAAACGAAAAGTTCACATTCAGACCTTTTTATCTTGTTGGCGGTGTCATCGTGCGCTGCAAGATGAGGATTGTCAACCCCCAAAATACGCTTGACCGGGCATTCAAAATGAGTCAAATGCTGCCTAACCACGCAAGCGTCGCCATCCGCCCCGTCTGACGATCACGTCGATACGAAAAAAACTGCCGCTGCGGGTCATTTACCGTACACAAGCCACTGTTTTCGACCTGCGCCACGCCCATTTGCGCAAGGCGCCAGCAAGCCAGACCCGCTAAATCTGCACGCCACTTGCCTGGTTCAATTGCGTCTGGCAAAAAATACCCTGCTTGCTCAGCCCCCTTGCCCTGAAACGCAAGCCTGACATCCTCGCCCACCTGAAAAGCTTGCGCACCGATACCAGGGCCAACCCAAGCACGCCAACCTGAGGCCGCCGGGCGCTTGGCTTGCATCAGCTTCAAGGTCGCTTCTAATACGCCAGCGGCAAGGCCTTTCCAGCCAGCATGAGCCACCCCAATCACGGTACCCGACTGATCGGCCAGCACCACCGACAGGCAATCCGCCGTCAACACCGCTAACACGCGCCCGGGCTTGATGCTGACCGAGGCATCGGCCGCAGGAGGCTCGTGGTTGGACTCAAATAGTTGGGGGTCATCTGCATCAACCACGCGAACCCCGTGTACTTGCCTGAGCCAGGCAGGTTCGTTGGGTAGCACTTGCCGCAGGCGTTTGCGGTTTTCATGCACGCTAGCAGGGTCTTCTTGGGCGCCAAGACCCAAGTTGAACGTATCGTAGGGTGGCTTGCCCACTCCGCCATCGCGGGTCGTACAAAAGAGTTGAACTCCCAGCCAGGCTTGCTTTGGCCGGATCAGGGGGAGAGCAGACTGAGTGGTTGAAGGCATGATAAGCGTTGAATGAGTGACTGACGGCGAAGGCTGCATCCTGGGCACTGACAATTGGGCTCGCGACGCTAAGCGTCGCGAGGACACTAAGGCTTCCAGCTGATGTGCTCGATGACGTTTAGCATATCAACTGCAGGCGCGGCCGTAAATTCGACCATCCCGGCCCCCCCGGGATCCTCAAACCTCAATTGATGGGCGTGCAACATCTGCCTTGCTGCCCCTTCAATGGCTCGCCCACCGTACAACGTGTCGCCTAACAAAGGGTGCCCCAAACTCGCCAAATGGGCGCGAATCTGATGGGTTCTGCCCGTTTCAAGCCGACAGGTCACTTCAGAAATATTTGAGCCACCATATTCGCCCACCCTCACAAGCTGGTAGTGTGTCACCGCGGCTTTGGGTGCGCTCAGGCTCTCGACCGACATACGCACTGGCACCTTGGGGTCTCGTCCGATCGGACGGTCTATCATGCCCTGCGCAAGCATGCGCCCATGGGCCAGCGCCAAATACTGGCGCCCCATGGTGCGAGCCTGCAACTGACGCACTAAATGAGTTTGCGAGACCTCGTTTCGAGCAATCACCAGCAATCCTGAGGTGTCTTTATCCAGGCGATGTACGATTCCGGCACGCGCAACGTGAGTCAGTTCGGGGTAACGATGCAGCAACCCATTAAGCAGGGTTCCTGACCAATTACCCGCACCGGGGTGCGTCACAAGCCCAACCGGCTTATTAACAACAATCCAATCGCTTGTTTCGCCTAGTACATCAAAATCAACGGGTTGCGGCACAAAAGCATGATCCTCTGGAGCCGGTTGCTCGTATACCGTGATCACATCATCTTCGCGCAGAGTTTGCCTGAGTTTGGCGACTTTACCGTTCACCAGAACGTGTCCGCCCTGAATCCAGGTCTGCAACCGACTTCTAGAATGTTGTGGCACGAGCTGCGCCAGAACCTTATCGAGTCGCTCAAGCGGCATTTCGTCAGTGACCAGAAAAACCTGAGGTTCGTCGTCGGGGGCAATATCTTCAGAAATTGGGGTGTCGGCCATTGGGACTCGTCTTATAATCAGCACAGAATGCTAACACCAAGGATCATTTCGTGATGGGTCGCAACACTATTTCTTTGTTTCAGTCGCGCACTGCAACCACCTGGGCCAACGGGCTCATGGTTTTATTTGTCGCTTTACTGATCGCGGGTTGCGGCACCAAAGGGCCTGAGTATGATCCCACCGCCAACTGGACCGTCGAACGCCTGTTTGAAGACGGCAAAGCCGAAATGAACTCGGGTAACTGGCGCTTGGCCAAAGAGCGCTTTATGCAAGTCGAAACGCGCTTTCCGTTTGGCGCCTACGCGCAACAATCCATGCTGAACTTAGCCTATGTGCAATGGAAAGACAAAGAGCCCGAACTGGGTTTGGCCACGCTCGGCCGCTTTCAGCAGCAATATCCGAGCCACCCGGCGACAGACTATGCGCTATACCTGCGCGGCTTGATCAACTTTACGCCCCCAAGTGCGGTATTTGCCACTGTCACTCGGCAAAATCCTGGTGAACGCGACCCTAGGGCGCTACGCCAGTCGTACGCCGCTTTTAACGAACTGGTCGAGCGTTTTCCTGCGAGCCGCTACGCGACTGACTCACGCAAGCGTCTCGAATGGCTGATCAACACGATGGCCGAAAACGAGATGCTCATCGCGCGGTATTACTACGAAAGGTTTGCCTACGTTGCCGCCATCAATCGGGCGCAAGTGGTCATCACCGAGTTTCAGGGGGTACCGTCTGCAGAGCAGGCGCTCTACATCATGATGATGTCTTACGAAAAACTGAAGATGACTGATTTGCGCAACGACTCTGAACGCGTGTTGCTTACAAACTTTCCAAATACGACCTTAATTGCTAAGGGCTTCCCTGGTAAATACAGTGCCTGGAACCCACTGCGGTTGTTTTGACAAAGCGGTTAGGCTCTGAAGCCCTAGCCATTCTGAACAAGGCGAGCCCACCAGACGGCTTTTTAGTCAGACTTTCAGAGCAAGAGTGTCAAGATCCTTGCTCAGCGTGGCGTGTATAAAACGCCACGGCCTCATCAAGAGAACGTGTGCGGGCAAACGGTGGCAAACCACGCCACAGTTGCTTGCCATAGGGCTTATCAACAAGCCGTGTATCACCCACCATCAATACACCCCAGTCGGTTTCGCTACGAATTAACCGGCCTGCACCCTGTTTAAGCGCAATCGCCGCCTCTGGAAGCTGGTACTCCATAAATGGGTTACCACCGCGGCTGCGGCAAGCGCGCAAGCGTGCCTCAAGCACCGGGTCATCCGGTGGTGCAAAGGGCAGTTTATCAATCGCGACCAAGGTCAGACGATCGCCTTGAACATCAATGCCCTCCCAGAAGCTCGCGCTGCCGACTAACACGGCATGATCCAGCGTACGAAAGCGCTCAAGTAAGTCGCGGCGAGTACCATTACCCTGTCGCATCAGTGGCCACGTGATACCAAGACGGTCGTAAGCCTCGCCAATCAAACCGGCCACGCGTTCGACTGCGCGCAGCGTGGTGCACAACACAAGCGCCCCGCCCTGACTCGCCTGGATTAAGGGAATCAGCGTGTCAACAAAGGCAGGTAAAAAATCTGGGGATTGTGGAGGGGGCAGTTGTTGCGGCACATACAGCAGAGCCTGCGTCGGATAATCAAACGGCGACTCGAGGCGTAAGGTTTGCGCACCCTCTAAGCCTAAGCGCGAAGTGAAATGTGAAAAATCACGGTGCACGGATAAGGTTGCTGAAGTCAAGATCCAAGCCTGCCCACCCTGCCGATAACGCGAAAACGCCTCAGCAACCGATAAAGGTGCCGCATGCAGACGCACATGATGTAAGCCGCACTCAACCCAACGCACCACCTGTTGCAAGTCGTCTAAGGGTGCACGCGACTCACGACCCGGTTGGCCCCACTTGGCCAAGCGCTCAGCCAACTCTTGGCAAGTACGCGCCGCAGCCGCAAGGTCGGGATGTTTTTCTTCGACGCTAGCAAGCATTTTGCCGATTTCGTCGAGCGCTAGTTGCAGGGTTGCGCGCGCAGCATCAAAGACTTGGGGCTCAGGAAATGCCTCAAACGTTACGCGCTTAGAGGGCATCTGTTCAAGCCCGGCGCAGGCCAAGCGCAACTCGCGAGCGTTGTGCTCAACCCGACGCGCCTGTTCAGACCAGTTGGTAAGCTCTCGGGCGTGCGCGAGGCCAGCGATCTCAATGAGCTTAGCCAGATCCAACAACTGGTGGGTTGACAAGCTATTGCCTAAGAAACGCGTCGCGGTATCGGGTAATTGATGTGCTTCGTCAAACACCACAGTGTCAGCGGCGGGTAGCAAATCAGTGATGCCTTCGTCGCGCAACATCAAATCAGCCATAAATAAGGCGTGATTAATCACGACCACGTCGGCCTCTTGTGCTTGCCGGCGCGCTTTCAACACAAAGCAATCACGAACATTCGGGCAGTCTTGGCCCAAACAATTTTCACGGGTCGAGGTCACACGCTGCCAAATTTCGGCCTCTTCGGGCACTGAGGGTAAATCAGCACGATCACCAGTGCTGGACTGTTGTGCGAACGTTTGAATGTGGCGCAGTTGCTGCACTTCAGCCCGCGACCTTAAGCCACGGTCTTCGGTTTGAAGCTTTTCAAGATGGTAGTGACACACATAATTGCCGCGCCCTTTTAGTAAGGCGATCGTGGCGGGCACGCTGAGAGCCTCGCGCACACGAGGCAAATCGCGCGCAAATAACTGATCTTGCAAAGTGCGGGTGCCGGTCGACACCAGCACTTTACCGCCCCCTAGCAACGCGGGCACCAAATACGCCCAAGTTTTACCGGTGCCCGTCCCGGCCTCAGCGACCAAAGTTGAGCGTTCAGCGATCGTACGTTCAACCATCTGAGCCAATTCGATTTGTGAAGGTCGCACGCGAAAGCCCGGCGCAATCGCCGCAAGCGGCCCTTCGAGCGAAAAAAGCTGAGAAATCGACTGATCTGACATAAGTGACACCAAGAATCTAGGCGGATCATACCGCCTCAGCTGAATAAGAAGTCTTAGTGTGGCAAAATCGTCCGTTTGCCTTAGCTAAAAAGCCCTCATTCCAATGACCGAATCGACTTCTGCCAAAACTTCCACCCAAGCCACTGACATAACTGCTGCCACCAAGAAGACCGGGGCTGCGTCTGGTGGGACTGCCACTGCGAGTGCCGCTGTCGCCACAGCCGGCACACCTGTCACTGCGGGCACCTCTGCAACGTCTGCTAAGCCCTTAACAACAGTAAAAGCCTCTGCGTCTCTTGCAACTTCAGGCCCGCTCGTTGACGCGGGGTCTGCCACGGCCATCTTCAGCGCGCCCGTCACGTCACAAGAGGCTGAGGTGCGGATCGTGGCGCAGTTAGCGCAAGAGCTTGGTATCCGTGCCGCGCAGGTGCTGGCCGTGATTGAGTTACTGAACGACGGCTCGACCGTGCCTTTCATCGCCCGCTATCGCAAAGAAGCGACTGGCGGTTTAGATGACACGGTGTTACGCAACCTCGACACGCGTCTGTTGTACTTGCGCGACCTCGAAGAGCGTCGTGCGGCGATCCTGGCCTCGATTACTGAACAAGATAAACTCACGCCTGAACTTGAAAAGGCGTTGCAGCAGGCCGACACCAAACAACGTCTTGAAGACCTCTATGCGCCCTACAAGATCAAACGCCGTACACGCGCTCAGATTGCGCGTGAAGCGGGACTAGAGCCCCTGGCAGATGGCATTTTGGCTGATCTGCAATGCGATCCGTCAGTGCTAGCCACGCAATACTTCAACGCCGAAGCCAACATCAACGATGTCAAAGCTGCGCTCGACGGCGCCCGCGATATTTTGGCAGAGCGCTACGCTGAGAACGCAGATTTGCTCAGCGACATGCGTACCCACTTGTGGTCGCAAGGCTATCTATATTCAAAAGTGGCCGATGGTAAAGAAGCCGACGGGGCAAACTTCAGAGACTGGTTTGACTTCAACGAACCCCTGCGTACCCTGCCCTCACATCGCATCTTGGCCATGCTGCGCGGTCGCCAACAAGGCGCGCTCGAACTGCGCATTGGTCTCGAAGCCAGTCAAGATATTCTGGTGCCGCACCCCTGCGTCGAACGAGTTGCCAACTTTTTAAAACTTGGCAAAGATTTATTCTCAGCAGCGCCGTCTGCGCGCGCAAAATGGTTAGCCGACGTTGCCCGCTGGACCTGGCGCGTCAAACTCTTAACTATGTTCGAATCTGAAATGGTCACGCGTCTGCGTGAAAGCGCCGAAACTGAGGCGATCCGCGTGTTTGCAGCCAACTTAAAAGATCTACTGCTCGCGGCACCTGCAGGCCCGAAGGCTGTTTTAGGTTTGGATCCAGGTATTCGTACCGGCGTCAAAGTTGCTGCCATTGATCACACCGGAAAAGTCGTTGAAACAGCAACCGTGTATCCGTTTGAACCGCGTCGTGATCGCGCCGGTACGCTGGCAGTGTTGGCCACGCTCGCACGCCGTCACAAAATCGAACTCGTTGCAATCGGCAATGGCACCGCCTCGCGCGAAACCGAAAAACTCGTCGTCGATTTAATGGCCGCTCAGCCCGATCTTAAATTAACTCGCGTGGTGGTCTCTGAAGCGGGGGCTTCGGTGTATTCGGCCTCTGAGTTAGCAGCACTCGAGTTTCCGGATCTTGACGTAACCTTGCGTGGTGCCGCCTCGATTGCCCGTCGTTTGCAAGACCCGTTGGCCGAGCTCGTCAAGATTGAACCTAAAGCCATTGGCGTGGGCCAATATCAACATGACTTGAATCAGCGCGAACTGGCGCGCTCGCTAGACGCCGTGGTTGAAGACTGCGTCAACGCCGTTGGAGTTGATGTCAACACGGCGTCAGCCGCTTTATTGGCCCGCGTCTCAGGGCTCAACAACACCTTAGCCAAAAACATCGTCAGCTACCGCGACGAAAAAGGCGCGTTTGCCAATCGAAAGGCGCTCAAAGAGGTTTCGCGTTTTGGCGAAAAAGCCTTTGAACAAGCGGCCGGGTTTTTACGCGTTCAAAACGGTGACAACCCTCTTGATCGCTCATCCGTTCACCCTGAAGCGTATCCGGTGGTTGAACGCATCTTGAAAAAGATTGCTAGCGAAATGAAAGATGTGATTGGTAATCGCGACAAACTCAAGGGGCTATCACCCGCCGAATTCGTTGACGAAAAATTTGGTGTCCCTACGGTACGAGACATTTTGCTCGAACTCGAAAAGCCCGGCCGCGACCCACGACCAGAGTTTAAAACTGCCACGTTCAAAGAAGGCGTTGAAACATTAAACGACCTACTCCCGGGGATGATTCTTGAAGGCGTTGTGACCAACGTGGCAAACTTTGGTGCCTTTGTCGATATCGGTGTGCATCAAGATGGTTTAGTGCATATCTCGGCGCTTGCAGAAAAATTTGTGAGCGATCCACGCGATGTTGTACGCGTTGGACAAACGGTGCAAGTGCGTGTGCAAGAGGTTGATATAGCGCGCAAGCGCATTGCGCTGACGATGCGGCTCAATGATGATGCGCCACCAGCGAGGTCGATGGCTGCGGGCGGCGGCCCAAGCGGGGGCAACGGTGGCGGTTCAGGTGGTAACGCTAACCGTGGGGCACGCAAACCGAACACAATGAGCTCACCTGATCCCAGCCCGGGCGGTGCGATGGCAGCGGCCTTTGCCAAGCTAAAAAAATCGTAAGTGTTCGGTAGGTTAGAAGCTTGCACTCAGCCCTGAGTGCAAGTGATGCCTAGCTAGGACACGCAGCTAAACACACGATTAGTTTGCGCTGCGGGATTGCTGCGGTTCATGCTGAGCCTATTCGCTAGGCTGCATGGCCACCGTTAAGGCAGCGATCAATTGTTCACGCCGTTCAGTTGAAGCACTATCGGACGCTATGGCAATCACTTGCTCGCCTTGCACGATTGACAAACCCAGAGCGCCCTCAAGCTTGATGCTGGCCTGCGCGCCTGCCTGCTGCAATGCGCGCATGGCCGCACCCGCCTCTTTAGGATCAGCAAAGGCAATCGAACAAAATAACTCAGTACCATCTTGCGCCAACAAGCGAAACCGAAACTGACCGGTTTGGTCGCGAAAGGTGACATACCGAGCGCTTTTGCCTGCAGCTTTTTCTTTTTTAGCTGATTGTGAAGACGTTGCCGTACGCGAAGTCGCTAAGCTGCGTAAGCCAACCGCCTGTCGCAATTCTTGAATAAAAGGTGTTGCAATCGCGCGCGCTTTGCGAGCCCCCTCTTGCAAGATGTCTTCGATACGATCTGGGTGCGACATCAAGTCTTCGTAGTGCGCACGCAACGGACCCATCTCTTGCTCGATACGCTGGCACAAGCGCTTTTTCGCATCGCCCCAACCCATACCTGCCGACAACTCAGCATGAAAATTAGCGGTCTCAGAGGGCTGCGCAAAGGCCTTATAGATCAGATACAGGTGCGAGGCGTCTGCATCCTTCGATTCACCGGGGCCTCGCGAGTCGGTCACAATTTTTGCAATGGCAGAGTTTAGAGCTTTGGCACCGCCTTCAAATAAAGGCACGGTATTGCCGTAGCTTTTAGACATCTTGCGACCATCCAAGCCCGGCAAGGTTGCGACGTCTTCAGAGATGACCGCCTCAGGCAATACAAAAAAATCACGCCCCTGACCAAACAAATGATTAAAGCGCTGCGCGATATCACGTGCCATTTCAAGATGCTGCGTTTGGTCGCGACCAACCGGTACCTTGTGGGCATTAAACATCAGAATATCAGCCGCCATCAAAATCGGATAAGAGAACAAGCCCATATTGATGCCATCATCGGCCTCAATACCTTTTGCAGCGTTTTGATCGACAGAGGCTTTATAAGCGTGGGCGCGGTTCATTAAACCTTTCGCCGTCACACAGGTGAGCATCCAGCACAACTCAGGAATCTCGGGCACATCAGATTGGCGATAAAACGTGACACGTTTGGGATCTAGCCCCGAGGCCAACCAGGTTGCTGCGATTTCAAGCCGCGAACGGGCAATCAGGGCAGGGTCTTCAGACTTGATCAGCGCGTGATAATCGGCCAAGAAAAAAAAGGCATCAACATCGCGTTGCTGACTGGCCTGAATGGCCGGACGAATCGCGCCCACATAATTGCCGAGGTGCGGCGTGCCAGAAGTGGTGATGCCAGTCAGAACGCGGGTATTCATAAAGGTGCCAAGTGCTGAGGTTTAAGAAGACAGCTAAACCATGAGTGTAACGTCTACAGCTGACGGGATCGAACGCTTGCGCCCAGGCACGGGTAGCGTAGCGGCTGAGAATCAGATACTGACAGTATCGCGGCGATCAGAGTCTAGGTACTCTTTGGATTGCATTTCAAGAATGCGAGAGACCGTACGATGAAACTCGTTAGACATCGGACCCGAGGTGTAAATTTCATCTGGTTCGCACGCGGCTGACATAATCAGCTTGATTTTATGGTCGTAAAACACATCAATGAGCCAGGTGAACCGCCGCGCTTCAGAGGCTTCGCGTGGCCCCATCTTAGGCACATCAGACAAAATTACCGCGTGAAAGCGGCTGGCTAATTCAAGGTAATCGTTTTGTGAGCGTGGCCCACCACACAGCGTTGCAAAATCAAACCAGACCACACTGCCCGCGCGCTGTTTGGCGCGAATTTCTCGATGCTCAATCAACAAAACAGGATCTTGTGCCGCTGTATCTGCCAACTGAGTAAAGGTCAATTGCAGCGCTTCATCAGCCTGAGCCCCACCAGGGGTGTGATAACACTTAACTTGTTCGAGGGTGCGCCTACGATAGTCAATGCCAGCGTCCACATTCAAGATATCCATGCGGTCTTGAATCAGTTTAATCGCAGGCAATAAGCGATCACGATGCAAGCCATCAGGGTAGAGCGTAGAGGGTTCGTAATTTGAAGTCATGACAAACGAGGTGCCAAACTCAAAGAATTTCAATAACAAGCGGTACAGAATCATCGCGTCGGCGACATCCGACACATGAAACTCGTCAAAACAAATCAGGCGATAGTTTTTTGAAATACGACGTGCGACTTCGTCAAGCGGGTCTTGCATGCCTTTGACTTCGTCAAGCTGGCGATGCACGCTGCGCATGAACTCATGAAAGTGCAACCGCGTCTTACGCTTGACCGGAACGGTAGCGTAGAAAGCATCCATCAAAAAGCTTTTGCCCCGACCGACCCCACCCCACAAATAGACCCCTCGCGGGACCTCAGGACGTTTAAAAAACCGCTTCACTGCGCTAGAACGCTGCTCTTTGAAAACAGCCCAGTCATCAAAATAGCGCTGCAGACGGTCGACCGCCGCCCTCTGCGCAGGATCGGATTGATAACCCCGCTCGGCGAGGGTGTGCTCGTAGGATTCAAGAACGTTCAAAAGTGTTTCTTAAAAATTCAACGTACGCTTATCCACTGCCAGAGCCGCTTCTTTCATCGACTCTGACAACGTGGGATGCGCATGGCAGATACGGGCAATGTCTTCAGCCGCACCTTTGAACTCCATGATGGTCACAGCTTCGGCAATGAGCTCAGAGGCCATGGGGCCAATGATGTGCACACCTAACACTTCGTCGGTTGCGGCATCTGCCAAGATTTTGACGAACCCTGTGGTGTCACC
>CAMCII010000090.1 GCA_945874505.1 Bordetella parapertussis
CCGTCAACTCCTGCAGCCTCACAGGCCGCGAGTGTGGCCCCCACCGAGCGCCGCGAGCGCTCGACCATTTCGCGACTCCAAGGAAAACCAATCTCGCGTTGCTCTTTGGCTGTGAGTTCACCTCGGATGACGGCTTGCAGATACCGTGGGGTATGGGCCAACAAGATCTGGGTATCGGTCGCGGCCGGCGCTTCGTTCAATTCAATATTGCGCTCGGCACTCACCGCATCACGCAGGAGTCGGTACTTGGCCATAGGAAAGCGGTGCCCAACCGGTAACGGCAAAACGAAATGATCGGAGTAAAAGGCTTTCACAGTAGCCTAATTCGCTAAAAAATACGAGTAACAACCATTTAACCACTCAAACAATGCTTACTGAAGGATTTGCTCAAGCTTACCCGATGCCCGCCTGACGGCGGCCTGTCGTCAGACTGATATTTGCCAGATGTTTGCCTGATACGTTTCAGGAATCTGCCAGCGCTCAGCTGCTTAAGAGTCAGGTCTATAGCAATAAGACTCACCGTGATATGCAAATTTCAGGCAGAATACAAAAAATACTAAAAATTAGGTCGCCATCGATGTGACTTAAATACGAGACCAAAAGGAGACCTTCATGACTAGTTCTAAAAGTTATAGCAGTTTGACCCTGATCGCCGCAGCCCTATTGTTGGCGAGCCCAATCACTAGTGCTCAACAAACTATCAAGCTTGGTATGACAACAGCGCTTACTGGGCCTTTCAACGAGTTTGGTGAGGGCAATCGCCGCGGCGTCATGCTAGCCCTTGACGAATGGAATAAAAAAGGTGGCATCAACGGCAGAAAAATTGAACTCGCCGAAGCCATGGATGATCAGCTGGTGCCAGACAAGGCCGTGCAAAACATGCGCCGCATTCTGGATAATAAAGAGATCGTCGCTATCATCGCACCAGCAGGCAGCGGCCCCTCACTCGCCACCATGGACATGCTCGAAGCCGACGGGCGGCCCACCTGCAATCCCCTCGCACAATCACCTTCTGTGATTTATCCAAAAGGTAAAGAACAACCTCCACGCAAAAACGTCGTGTCGATGGCGATCACCAACGAAGCTGAAGCCAATCGCCTGGGTCAACTCTTGGGCAAACAATACAAAAACATCGGTGTCATTCATGAAAGCACCGCCTACGGTGTGACGGGTGCCGAGCTCGTCAAAAAATCAATCGCTGCCACCAATCCTGCTGCAAAGGTTCAGATCGAATCCTATAACCAACGCAGCCAAGATATGACCTCGCAGGTCGCACGTTTGCAACGCAGCCAGGTTGACGCAATCTTAGTCGTGGGCTTAGGTGCTGACTTTGCTGTGATTCGTAAAAACATGAGCCGGGCAAACGTTAAAGTGCCCCTGTTCGGATCAACCGGCGCGGTCACCGCCCCCTACCTTGAAGGTGCGGGTGATTTAGCAATTGGCACGCGTTCAGTCAGCCCTGCTGCGTTCGGTAAAAGACCCTTACCACCCTACGCACAAAACTTTGTCGACCAATATCGCGCCGCACACGGCACGGACCGCTGGTACGGCTCTGACGCTGCAAACCCACAAATTTCGATGGCGACCGTCGTCGGTAACGGTTACGACTGTGCGGTGGTCTTGCTTGACGCGATTAAACGCGCAGGCTCAACAGCGCCTGCTGCCGTGATTGCCGCGTTGAATCAAACTAAAGGGCTGTCTGGCGTATCGATTCCATCTATCACCTTGACCGCCGAGTTGCACGAAGCCTTTAAACCAGAGGATTTAGGTTTATTTGAAATCAATAAATCGGCCGCTGGGGCTCTGTACCTCAAACCTGTTGTTGAGTAAACACCCGCCCCTCATCAGTCATTGAGTCAATACGCACCCCTTCGGGGGTGATCTCAACGTTTGCAGGGTATGCCTCAGCATGGATTTTTTTCTCTCTTTAGTGATTGCAGGGGCGTGCGTCGGCTCAGTTTACGCACTCGTTGCCGTCGGCCTAAATTTAACGTTCTGGACCACCAAGACGCTTAATTTTGGGCAAGGTGCGGTCATGATGTTGTGCGCGATATCCACTGCGCTGTTGACGGCTCAAGGGATCAGCAATGGTGTTGCCGTCCTTGCAGGTGTGGCAATCGTTGCCTTGGTTGGCGTCATCGTTGAACGCATCGCCGTGCGCCCGGCACTCAAGACTGCGGGCAGCATGGGCTGGGTGATTGCCACACTGGGTTTTGGAATTTTGCTGCAAGGCATCACTTCAAAGTTTTTTGGCTCGCAGGCCACTCCGTTTCCTGAAGTGCTATTCACGGTTCAAGACGTGATCGATATTGGTGGTCAAAATATTTCTTTGCAGTACGTCTCGATCTTTGTTGTCTCCATTCTGATTATTGTGGTGTTAGAGGGTCTCACCCGCTATACCGTTTTAGGCACCGCGATTCGAGGCACGGCTCAGGACATGGAGCTTGCAATTGTGCAAGGCTTGCCCGTCAATCTGATCGTCTCTGGCTCGTTCGTTTTATCCAGCATCTTGGCAGGTATCGCTGGCATCCTTACCGCACAAATTAGTGGCACCGTAGACCCCGCCTTTGGGTTTGAGTTAGTACTCATGGGCTTTGTCGCTGCGGTGCTCGGCGGAATGGGTAGCTCAGCCGGCGCCCTGATAGGCGGCATCATCGTTGGGATTATTGGCAAGCTTGTTGGAGGCTACATCTCGACAGCAGCCGAACATGGCATCGCCTTCGCGCTCTTAATCGCCATGTTGGCCTTGCGACCCGAGGGCTTTTTTGGCCGGGCGGAGGTCTCGAAAGCATGAACTCAATGCGCACATTTTTAACCAAGCTAGCGACTCACCCCCTCGCGCTGCTGTTGCTGTTTATCGTCGTCTTTTTTGGCGCGCCATACTTGCGCGGTGCGACCTTACAGATTCTTAGCTTTGCGCTCGTATCGATTCTGTTTACTCAAAGCATCAACGTCTTGACTGGGATGGCGGGGCAGATCTCATTAGGGCACGCAGCGTTTTTTGGGATTGGCGCATACGGCAGTGCGATTATCGCCAAGACCTTTGGGTTGAATCTATTTTTAACAATACCTGTGGCTGCAGTCGTTTCGAGTCTCATCGCCTATTTGCTGTCGTACCCTGCCGGACGCGTCAAAGAGGTGTATCTGGCAATGATGACGTTAGGCTTTGGACAAATTTTTCTGGAAGTCGCTCGCGAATGGACGAACTTGACCGGCGGAGTCATGGGGTTAAGTGGTGTGCCCTCTGCAGGCTTAGGCACTTTGATTATCTTGGGCCATAAATTTAGCACCGTCGATTACTTTCGCGTGTTACTGCTCATTACAGCTTGTTCAATGATTTTTATCAGAAACTTTTCACAGAGTCGGCTGGGGCGTTCACTCTTTGTCATGCACTACAGTGAACTCGCTGCTGGCAGTGTTGGAATCGCTCGCCGACAAACCAAACAACTGGCTTATGCGCTGAGTGGTTTGCTCGCTGGGATTTCTGGTGGCTTTTACGCGCACCTTGTTGGTTACTTAGGCCCTGAAAGTTTTGCCATTTCGCGTTCGATTGAAGTCTTGGTGGTGGCGATTGTCGGCGGTCTTTGGTCAAGTGCGGGTCAAGTTATCAGCGCGATTTTCTTTACCTTCTTGCCCGAACAACTCCAACTATTCGCTGAATATCAATTCATCGCTTATGGCTTGATTCTAACGTTCACCTTGATTCTTTTTAGGCAAGGAATCGGAGGCTTGCTGTTTTTGCCCCCTCGCTTTATCAGACAAACTTGGTTGACGACGGCCGTTGAACAACAGCGGCAAACCACCGCGGCAAGCCGCAAAACAAATGAGCCCCAATTTTTAAAAATTCAATCCATATCGGCCGACATTAAGGTGCAGGAGATCACCATGCGATTCGGTGGCCTCGTCGCTCTCAACTCTGTATCACTCGATATTCAGGCTGGCCACATTACGGCGCTCGTGGGCCCAAACGGCTCTGGGAAAAGCACTTTGGTCAATATCATCGCAGGCGTGTTTCCACCGACCTCTGGTCAGGTGTTCTTGCAGGGAACTGATGTCACGGCCCAAGCCGATGTGGAGATGGCCAAGAAGGGTGTCGTGCGAACCTTTCAAGATCCGCGCCTAGTGCCTCATTTCACCGTCCGCGAAAACATTATGTTGGGCGCGCATGCCATGATGCACTACACCTGGCTTGAGGCGGGGTTATCGATGCCACGCGTGCGTGTGCAAGAAGCCCAAGCGCTAGAGCACTGCAACGAGATTTTGCAGTTGCTGGACATCGAGGCAGTTGCAGATCAAGCGGTTGAAAGCCTGCCTTACGGCTACAGACGGATGACTGAGCTTGGCAGAGCGCTCTTGGCTCGACCAAAAATTATCTTGCTCGATGAGCCTGCAGCAGGGTTGTCTGATGTTGAGATGACCAGACTTGCCGAAATTCTAGTCAAACTCAAACATCTGGGCATCACCGTTTTATTGATTGAGCATCACATGGACTTTTTAACTGGCCTAGTCGACGAAGTTGTTGTGCTCGATAGTGGCTCGATTATCTTTAAAGGCGACATGCTCGGGATGCGCCAAGATTCAAAGGTGATCGCGGCTTATCTTGGGGACGATGAGGTGCAGCATGCTTGAGATCACTGATTTATCCGTCAGCTACGGCGCCATCAAAGCCGTTAAGAACTTTTCGGGTGGCGCAAAGGACGGTTTGATTACGGCGATTCTTGGGGCGAATGGTGCGGGTAAGTCTTCGTTGCTTCGGGCGATTTCGGGCTTAAACCTGATTACCTCTGGTTCGATTAAGCTCGATGGCACAGACATCACTCGCTTGGGCGCGCACGAGCGCTCTCGTTTGGGCATTGCCCATGCCATGGAAGGACGCCGTCTGTTTCGTCATTTAACTGTTGAAGAAAATTTGCGACTAGCCTGGCGCTTTGGAACACGGCGAGTGCTACTGAAGCCGGCCCTCGATGATGTATACGCTCGGTTTCCGATCTTGGCCGAAAAAGCAAAAATACACGCTGGCTTGTTAAGCGGCGGGCAGCAACAAATGATGATCTTGTCATGTGCCACGATTCGCTCGCCCCGCGTATTGTTGTTAGATGAGCCCTCGCTTGGCCTTGCGCCTTTAATCACGACTCAAATCTATCAATTCATCAGCGACTTTGCCAAGAGTTCAAACGTTGCCATTATGCTGAGCGAGCAGATGGCGGCCATTGCACTCAAGGTGTCAACTGACGTTTGTGTGTTGCGCCAAGGCACCTCAGTGTTTTCGGGCAGCAAGCAAAGTTTGATCGAACAAGGTCGAGCCGGCGACCTGTCATCGATGTATTTGTAGCCTTGGTCATTGGAAAGCCAGTCTCGCTCAAACGTCAGCGCAAGTTGTAGGTCTTAGCCAGCTCAACCCTACCAATGACGCCTCCGGCTTTCATTATTAGATCGACCCGTCACGAGGCCAGGTCTTTCATGCAGCGATACCCTTTTCTTTTGACTCTCCGTAAGGCGGCGAATAAATCACCAACACTCGCACCGGTTCTTCACTAATGCGCGTAAACGCATGCACTTCGTTCGCTGGAAAAAAACACGAATCCCCTGGGCCTAGTTCACACGTTTCACCGCCCACTTCAGCCCGTGCACGACCCGAAAGCATGTAGCAAACTTGCTCAATTCCGGGGTGACGATGTGGCAACGCGCCGCCGCCATCACCGGCAAGTTTGCCACCCACCACGCCTAACAACACCTCAAGATGCTTAGCCCCCACGGTCTCGGGTCCGATCAAACGACGGTTGACCGTGTCGCCATGGTTGGCAGGGCTATAGGGGGTGACATCTGCTTCTTTAACAAAATATCGACTCTTGGTCATACTGATCTCTCTCAAAAAAATTAAAAAATGAGTCCGTGACTTTGCCTGAAAAAAATGTGCTTTAGCGCCTCAAGAATCCCGCATAGTTTTGGGCTACCACCTCGTCACATTTTTTTCTATACACATCCAACCCAGCGACATACGGCGTAAATACGCGAGGCTTGCCTGGCACATTTGCGCCAACATACCAAGAGTTCGCCAGAGGGTAGAGTGTCGAGTCTCCCACGTCGTTGACATGCTGAGTCCAATGCGCTTGGGCACTTGGATCTGCATCGATCTCATGTAGCCGCTGCGATCGTATCTGTTCGATACAATCCGCGATCCAGTCGACATGCTGTTCAATCGCACACACCATATTCGTTTTTACAGAGGGGCTTCCTGGCCCAGTCACAATAAACATATTCGGAAACCCAGCCGTCATGATACCCAGATAGGTTGCTGGACCGTCTGCCCACTGTGTTTTGAGCTCAACACCCTGCTTGCCTCGAATATCAATCTCAAAGAGCGCGCCGGTCATCGCATCGAATCCCGTTGCAAAAACAATCGCATCCAAGGCGAAACTCTCGTTTTCAGTTTTTAGCCCTTCAGGTTCAATCTGCTGTATCGGTGCTTTCTGGACATTCACCAGCCGTACGTTATTGCGGTTGTAGCTTTCAAAATATCCTGTGTCTACACATAAACGCTTTGTCCCGATGTAGTGATCATTTGGACATAAGTCTTCAGCCGTTTGCGGATCTTTTACGATTTGTCGAATTTTTTGTCGAACAAATTCGCCGGCAGTTTCATTTGCCTCTTTACTGACCAAAAGATCGGTATAGGTATATAGAAAGCTAATCGCACCGCCCTTCGCCCATTTGGTCTCGTACGTTTCTTGACGTTCCTGCGCTGAAACCTCAAAAGCCTTCTTGGTTGGCTTAGGATGCCCCCCAATACAAAATGGCGTCAACTGCGCCTCTGCTCGGTGTTCGACGTAATTCGCTTGGTGAGCTTGATGCACCGCGGCATCAAGAGCCCTGTTATGTGCTGGGACCACAAAATTGGCATGGCGTTGAAACACATACAGCTGCTTAGCCTCTTTAGCGATCAGCGGGATCATTTGCACCGCTGAAGAGCCAGTACCAATCACGCCAACCCTTTGCCCCGTAAAGTCAACACCTTGCTCCGGCCATAATCCGCTGTGGTACCACTTCCCTTTGAAGCGATCGATTCCCGGAATCTCGGGGAGCTTTGCCGTCGAGAGGCAACCGGTTGCCATGACACAAAAAGGCGCCTCGACAACATCACCACGCTGCGTTGACATTTTCCATAAGCAGCGCTCACTATCGTAATGTGCAGACGATATCCTCTGATTCAGCTCAATATCTTTACGCAAGTCAAACCGATCCGCCACGTGGTTCAGATACTTCAAAATAACGGGCTGCTCAGCGTAACGCTCTGGCCAAACCCAATCTTGCTGAAGGTCTTCGTCAAACGAATACGAGTATTCAAGACTCTCAACATCGCATCGCGCACCTGGATATTTATTCCAAAACCAAGTACCTCCGACATTTGAGCCCGCTTCAAACACCCGAACACGCAGGCCGAGCGCACGCAACCTTTTAAGCATGTAAAGCCCCGCGAAGCCCGCCCCAACCACAACCGCGTCATAGCGTTGCGTATTTGTGACTTCGGTTGGAACATCCTTCATTTGTGTAGCATTCGACATGACTTTGTTTTCCATCCAGAGCAAAAGGGTTGATTTTTACTGCTGCGCAATATTTGCCTTTTTAACGACACGGCCCCACTTTTCAATGTCCTGTGCAAGCTGCGTCTTGAACTGCTCAGGCGTCGTGGCTAAAGGCTCCATACCAATAGAGAGAATTCTCGCAATCACAGCGGGCTCTTTTAAAATCACAGTGATGTCTGCACTAATTTTGGCAACAATCTCGGTTGACATATTGGCTGGCCCAAGCAAACCAACCCAAGGACTGACGCCAAACTGCGGGTAACCTAACTCAGAGATTGTCGGCAAATTAGGCAAGCGCTGAGACCGTGCGGCACTCGTTACAGCCAACGCTTTTAGACTGCCACTGTCAACCTGCTGCGCAATCGAAGGAACACTCGCAACAACAGTCGACACGTGATTGCCAAGTAAGTCTGTCAGTGCGGGCGCGGCGCCCTTGTACGGAACATGCTCTAACTTCATATCCGTCGCCTGATTAATCATTTCGCCAATCAAATGATTCAAAGAGCCCGTTCCAGCTGAGCCAAACGTCAGCCCGGGTTTAGATTGAGCCAGCTTCACCAGCGCCGGAAAATCAGATACTCCCAACTGATTATTTGTTGCGATTAAAAAGGCCACCGAGCCGATCGTTGCGATCGGCGTAAAGTCTTTAATTGGGTCATAAGGCAAAGACTTGTACAGGCTAGCGTTGATCGCTTGAGGGCCATCACTTGACATCAAAAGGGTATACCCGTCATTCGGGGCTGTCGCGACAAATTGCGCTCCGATGATTCCGCCCGCGCCCGCTTTATTTTCAACAAAAACTGAACGACCCCAACGTTGCGACAATTTTTCAGCAAACAATCGCGCCAACAAATCTGTCGCGCCTCCTGTCGTTTGCGGCACAATCATCCTCACATCTCTTTGTGGATATTGTTGAGCAACCGATACTGAAGCGACACAAAACAACGCAGCGGCAGCCAAGCCGACCTTAAGCATCTTCATTGAATTCCCCTTGTTTGGTAAAACGCCGCCCTGTTTTGAGATTTTTAATGGCGCGCTTCGATCAGCGTCTAAGCGCTAACCTTAACGCTATGCTACAAGTATTTATTAGAATTTTCTAGCTTATGTGCGGTTATCATGAGCAAAATATTACAAAGCATCCACACAAGCGGTGCGTCAATCTGGAGATCCACATGAAAGTCTATGAAGCCGTCACGGTTGGTTTGGTTGCTGAGGGATGCAAAACACTCTTTGGCCTGATGGGCGATGGCAATATGTCGCTGTGGGGGGCCTTAGGGCGTCAGGGAAAAATAGATATCGTCTCTTCTTTTAATGAGGCCGGTGCCGTCTCGATGGCCGATGGCTACTCGCGCACAACGGGCCAAGTCGGCTTGTGTACGATTACCTGTGGTCCAGGCCTCACACAGGTTGGTACCTCGCTGAGCATTGCCGTGCGCAATCGCTCGCAGATGGTCTTAATTACTGGGCAAATTGCTGCAGGTGCAAAAAACAACATTCAATCCATGGATCAACGTCGCTTTGTTGAGGCCTGTGGTGCTCGGTTTCACGACATCAGCAGCGCCGATAACTTAGCCGACGAAATGGCCGAGGCGTTTTATGCCGCGCGCGTGCATCGCATCCCTGTTGTGCTCAATCTGGATATGGCGCTGCAAGAGCAGTCTTTTGACTGGGATTTTGACTATCGGCCCTCGACCAATTTCTTGCCCGCCCCGATTGGCGCGCCAAGTGACGAGTCTCTGCAACCGTTGCTAGAAAAGCTGATCGCAGCCGAACGGCCTGTGATCATCGCGGGCCTTGGCGCGCAACGTGGGAATGCGAAGCCAGAGATTCTTAAGCTCGCGGCGCAACTCGGTGCCTTAGTCGGTACCTCGCTTCAAGCAAAAGATTTGTTTCTGGGCGAAGAATACAACTTAGGTATTTCAGGCACCTTCGCCTCGGCACCAGCCGAGCACCTGTTTGCCGAGTCAGACTTTGTGTTGGCGCTGGGCGCTGAGTTAGGTTACTACACCGCTGAAGGCGGTCTCATGTTCCCTTCAGCCGAGGTCGCACGTATCGACATCAAGGCAGCACCAGACGAGATTGGCGTCATCCCCGGTCTGTACGTCTGCGGCGATGCCAAAAAAACAGCCGCTGCCCTGAGCAGGCTGCTTGAGGCCCGCAAGGTACAAAAAGAAGGGTTCCGTACCGCAGCGACTCGCGAAATTTTAAACTCACCGGCTGCCGTCTTTACCAAGCCAACCGACGGCCTGGATCCACGCCTACTCGCCCAAAGTCTCTCACAGGGCTTGCCCAAAGATGTCGTGCTCACCATCGGTGCCGCGCATTATTTTTCGTTTCCGGCGATGTACACCGCTTTGCCTGAGGGTGCTCTGGTTCACTTCTCGCATCACTTCGGTGCAGTGGGCCAAGCACTACCGCTTTCAATCGGCGTGAGTGTTGGTCATCCCGGACGTGCGCACGTTGCGATGGAAGGCGACGGCAGCGTCATGATGAACTTGCAAGAACTCTACACCGTTACACGACACAAGATTCAACTGGTACTGATTATCTGGAACGATGCAGGCTACGGTGCTGAGGTGCATAAGCTCAAAGCAAAAGGGTTTGATCCGACGCTTGCACAATGGCAGTCGGCAGACTTTGCTGCTATTGGTAAAGCCTTCGGTGGCGATGGGGTACGACTCGCGTCTGAGGCTGACCTCGCACCGACGATCGAACGCGGCATCAAAGCCGGCGGCTTATTCATCATCGATGCGCGCGTGTCACCATCCGAAATGAGCGACCCCTACGGCAAACTGCATTTTGGTCGTGAAAATCGAGCACCACACTTACGTCGATTGAACAAGGGCGCTTAAGCATGCGTTTTGAAGGAGAATTTCGCGTTCCGGGGCAGCCCCGTGCAGTGCTTGAGCGTTTTGCTGAAGTCGAGCGAATGGTCAAGTGCATGCCGGGTGCCAGCATCGACGGGCGCGACGACGACGGCAACTACCTTGGCGGGATGCTGGTTGCCTTTGGACCCAAAAAAATCAAGTTCAAAGGCAAGGTGACTGCCTCGGTCGATTTAGAGTCTTTGACGGGAAAGCTTCACGTGCGCGGTGCCGCGGATATGCGCGCTGGCGCACGTGCTGAGGTCAACGTGGTGTACACCGTACGCGACGATGCCTCGGCCAGCACGAGCACGCCCACAAGCATCGTCGCGCTCACGTCTGAGGCTGAATTAGGCGGTGTGTTGGCTGACTTCGGCAGCACAGGTGGTATCGCCGTCACGCAAGCGTTGATGGATGTATTTGCTCAACGCTGCGCCGAAGAGTTCAGCAAAGAGGCGAGTGTACCGACAAGCGGGGGCGACCCACAGCCAAACACAACAGCGACCGTCAGCGAAAGCTCGACTAGCGCGAAGGCGGCAGGCCCAGAGAGTGCAGCAACCGCAGCCGCACGCCCAGCGCCTCAGCCAACCAACGAAGCTCTGTCTGCAAACGCCTTGCTCTGGTCAATTATCCGAACAAAATTTAAACAATTCAAACAATGGCTAGGCCTAAGGAGTTAA
>CAMCII010000091.1 GCA_945874505.1 Bordetella parapertussis
TGTTTCATGCGCTTGAAGGGGTAGGTGAGAATTTTCATGATCACTTCATGGTGCGTTCGGTGGTGCGTGTACAAGGTGTGCAGACCATCAACAGTACCGCGCGTGGTGTCAGATTATTGGGCGAAATTGTCAAATGGGCGCTTGGCAGACCCAGCGTCTTAGCCATCAGCCCCTCGGTAGCGTTTGGCTTTGCTGGGTCGCGTCCCGAGCTAACCGAGCCTGATTTACAGTTGCATTTTTCACCCGGTAGCTACGCGGCCGGTATTGCCGGCCAGCTCGATCAGTTTGCGGGGATGACGCTTGGGTTTTATCAGCAGCGACCCTACAGCGTAGGCCATGTGCGCGCGCGCTCAACCAACCCGTTCGAGTTACCACGTATTCAACCAAACTACCTGATCGATCCACGCGATCAGCAGACGGCGATCGATGGATTACGATTAGCGCGCGCAATCTTGCACAGCCCACCTCTTGCAAAATATGGTCAAGCCGATGATTTTCCGCCGGCGTCTGCACAAAGCGATGCCGAACTGTTAGCCTGCGCGCGCGAGCGTGGCGGTACGGCATGGCACTTTATGGGCACGTGCAAAATGGGGCAAGCGAGCGACCCGACTGCGGTGGTCGATTCAGAGCTACGGGTGTTAGGTTTAGACGGCTTGCGTGTGGTCGATGCGTCAGTGATGCCATCGATGACCTCAGGCAACACTGGTGCGCCCACCATGATGATCGCCGAAAAAGCAGCCGACTTTATTAGGGGAAACCCGCAGCTACCTGCAGAGCGGCGCTAAACGTGTCGCCGTGGCGCTTGCGCTCGCCTTGGCGTTGACGCTGGGCGCCGCTTAGGTACAAGACATCAAAATTGGCTACAACGCCGACGTGTCAGGTACGGTAGTGACCTTGTTAACGGCTGCAATTACGAAAGCTGGCACGACCGAACGCCGACGCGCATTCATGATAACGTGTACAACCCTGCCGCAAGACAGTTTTGCTGGAGCACATAGATGACAACACCTTTAGCCTTGCCACAAGGCGACTTTGATTACATCATCGTTGGAAGTGGCGCGGCGGGCTCGATATTAGCCAATCGCTTATCTGAAGATCCTTCTGTGACAGTGTGCGTGCTCGAAGCGGGGCCCTCAGACTGGGATCCCATGCTACACGTGCCAGCGGGTTATATCAAAAAAGTCTTTGATCCAAAGGTCACATTCCCCTTCACAACAGAACCGACCGAGCAGACAGGTGGGCGACGGGTACCCGTGCCCCAAGGCAGAACCTTAGGTGGCTCAACAGCCATTAACGGTTTGGTGTACAACCGCGGCCAAGCCGAAGATTTTGATGACTGGGCCGCAGCCGGTAACGCAGGATGGAGCTATGCCGACGTCTTGCCATTTTTTAAAAAAACTGAGTCACGCATTGGCGAAGGTGATGACCAGTATCGCGGCCGGTCGGGCTTGATGCCGATTACCAACATTGATTGGATTCATCCCATCAGTGAAGCGTTTATTTCGGGTGCTCAAGAGCTTGGTATCCCACGTAACCCTGATTACAACGGCGCAACTCAAGCAGGTGTTGGCTATTTTCAGCGCAATATCCATCGCGGCTATCGGATGAGTACGGCTCGTATATTTTTACGTCCGGCACGTAAACGTTCGAATCTCACCGTACTGACGCAGGCGCATGCCGCAAAAATTATCTTTGACGGCGCGCGTGCAACGGGCATCGAGTATGTGCGCGGGGGCAAAGGTGGTGCGCGTCATTCAGTGAGTGCGCGACGTGAAGTCTTGCTTTGCGCTGGGGCGTTGAATTCGCCCAAGTTATTACAATTATCCGGGGTGGGGCCCGCTAGTCTGTTATCAAGCTTGGGTGTGCCTGTGCTGCGCGATATGCCCGGGGTCGGCGATCATTTAAAAGATCACTTTTCGATTCGTGTCGTCGCTAAAGTACAAGGGATCGCGACCATCAACGAGTTGGCGCGAGCACCGCGGCTGTGGGGTCAAATTGCACGGTGGTTGTTTAAACAGCCAAGTATCCTGGCCTTAAGCCCATCGCTGGTTCACTTTTTTTGGCAATCTCGTCAAGGGTTAACGCGCCCAGATCTGCAAGGCGTGTTCTCGCCAGCGAGTTACCGCGAAGGGTATGTCGGTTTACTGGATCAATATCCTGGCATGACCTGTGGTGTTTGGCAGCATCGCCCCGAAAGTATGGGCTACGTACATGCAACATCGACCGACCCGTTTGAGGCGCCTGTCATTCAGCCTAATTACCTCGAGCATGAAAATGATCGACGCGTATTACTGGATGGTATGCGGCTTGCGCGTCAGTTATTGAAGACACAGGCTTTGGCGCAATACTCAGTCGGAGAGTCGATGCCGGGCGTACAAACTGAACGCGACGATGAATTGCTGGATTACATTCGACGTTATGGCGTGTCGTCTTATCATTTGAACGGCACGGCACGAATGGGGCCGAGTGCAGAGCGAGCCAACGTGGTCGATGCCCAGTTACGTGTTCATGGCCTTCAGGGCCTGCGTGTGGTAGATGCCTCAATCATGCCAAATATCGTGTCAGCCAATACGTGTGCCTCGACGATGATGATTGCCGAGAAGGCTGCTGAGATGATTCTCAAGACTTAGTCTGAATATGCACTGCACAGTTTTGGATCTAGGATCTCGAGTCCTCTGCTCGGTTGAGGTATTCTTGTCGTTGAGAGTTAGACTAGTGATTGTTCACGACGGTGGTTGATTGAACGGCGCTCAAACAAAATCATAACTTTGGAGACAAAACATGAATACAGCGCTACCTGAGTTCAAAGTACTTGCGACAGACATGGGCTTTCCAGAAGGCCCGCTAGCCTTGCCTGATGGCTCGGTCTTAGTCACTGAAATTCGCAATCAACGCATTCAACGCATTTACCCTGATGGTCGTGTAGACATGATTGCCTGCCCAGGTGGCCCCAATGGCCTGGCGCGCGGCCCCGACGGGGCTATATACATTTGCAACAACGGTGGCAGTTGGTACTTGCCTAACCATTTTGCCTCAATGGGCCCTGCAGCCGATTATGAGGGAGGCTCGATTGACCGGCTCGACCTGGCAACGGGCGTGATCAAAAAGTTATACACCCACTGCGGCGAACACAAACTTTCTGCACCGAATGACCTCGTGTTTGACACACTAGGCGGCTTTTACTTTACCGACTTTGGCAAAAAATACGATCGTACGCGCGCGCATGGCGGTATTTACTATGCATCCATTGATGGCAAGTCGATCACTGAGATGGTGTATCCGATTAGTGCGCCTAATGGGATTGGAATGTCGCCCGATGGCAAGGTGATTTATATCGCCGAGACAGAAACCGCGCGGATTTGGGCTTTTGATATCGTCGCCCCAGGAAAGGTTGCCAAGCAGCCTGCACCGTCGCCTCACGGCGGGCGCTTAGTGTACGAATTTACCCACTACGATCGTCTGGATAGCATGGGGATCGATGGAGAGGGCAACATCTGTGTGGCCACCTTGGTGACTGGGACGATTACGGTGGTGACGCCTGCTGGCAAGTTTGTGCGTGCTGTGCCAATACCCGATGGCTATGTGACGAACATATGCTTTGGTGGTGCAGACTTGATGACCGCCTACATTACGGTATCGTCAACCGGAAAACTGGTTTCAATGAAGTGGGATCGGCCCGGCTTGAAATTGAATTTTTTTGCCTAGTGAACCGAGCATAGGGTCTTGGCGTGCCAAGGCCTAGTTAGAAAATATTCAGAAGTTTGGCAAAGATACCGATGATCGCAATAAACGTGGTGGATTGCATACCAATCAGCCACGTAAATTTGCGATCAACGTCAGTGAATTTGCGATCGACTTCAGTAAACCTGCAATTCATATCTGAGCGCAGATCGGCAATCGAGCGGTCAAGCCGATCAATCGACTTTTGATTTTGGTCGGCTAAAACTTCTAAGATTGTGATGCGTTTTTCCATGTGTGTATGCTTCAAAAGAAACGCGCCAACTTGGCCATAAAGCCAATCATCGCAAGTAGGCTGCCTACTTGAACCCCGATTATCCAATTGAATTTTCGATCAACATCCGTACGTAGATCGGCAATCGAGCGATCAAGACGCTCGAGCGAGCGATCAAGGCGGTTGATCGATTTCTGATTTTGCTCGGTCAAGACTTCTAAGATTGTGAGGCGTTTTTCCATAGGCAAATGATAGAGAGTTCAGCCACGCAGGGCAACACGCAACACTACGTATTTAGGCCCTTTCATCCAACTTTTTTGTAACTAAAGTTGTTACAAATTTTGGTGCGACTCTTTGCGCGCCGGTTGCTCTCGCAAAAACTACTGTCCGGAAGGGCGATTTATCGACTATAAATAGCGTACCAACAATCATGACAGATGTTAGAGACTATCGTGGTCCCCAACAGCACGAGCGGTGCCACAGATGTGTCTGCAAAGGTCTGATCTGAGCATTGGAACGCCTGTAGCGGCTGCAAAATAATAGAGACAATATGACGATTCAATTACACACCTTTGATACCCCTAACGGCCGCAAGATATCGGTTGCCCTCGAAGAGATGGGGCTGCCTTACACCGTGCACACCGTTGATATTACAAAAGACGAACAATTCAAGCCTGATTTTTTGAAACTCAGCCCCAACAACAAGATCCCGGCGATCTTAGATACCGAGGGCCCTGACGCTAAACCAGTCAGTGTGTTTGAGTCAGGGGCAATCCTGATCTACTTGGCTGAAAAAACCGGTAAGTTTTTACCGACCGAACCGCGCGCGCGTATTGCAGTGTTTGAGTGGTTGATGTTTCAGATGGCAGGCTTTGGGCCGATGCCAGGGCAAGTCCATCACTTTTTAGGCTTGTCGAACGAAGACGATAAACGTTATGGCTTAGCCCGCTACATGAAAGAAACTCGCCGCCTGTATGGGGTGATGGATCAGCGTTTAGCTAACCAACCATTTTTTGCTGGCGAAATTTCGATCGCAGATTTTGCGATCTTGGGCTGGGCTTGGCGTCATCAGCGTCATCAAGTCGATTTAAATGACTTCCCGAACGTCAAGCGCTGGTATGACACGATGATGGCGCGCCCAGCGGTGCAACGCGGTTTTGCGGTGCCGTTGAAATAGTACGGATCGAAGATCGGCTTGTTCAAAAATATGTTTCAGATAATACTAGCTGCAGTTTTTTGAATGAAGTCGGTAAAGATTTTGAACGATATGGAGAACCCTGTGTTGCTTAAAAGTAAAGTTGCCGTCATTACGGGTGCCGCTTCGCTCAGAGGAATCGGCAAAGCCACGGCGCGTGTGTTTGCCGCGCAAGGTGCTTCGATTGTGATTTTGGATCTTGATTTGGCGGCAGCGCAAGCTGCTGCGGCGGATATCGGGGCGCAGCATCTAGGCCTGAAATGCGATGTGACCAAGAAGCCTGAGTGCGATGCTGCGGCGCAACAGATACTGACTGCTTTTGGTCGGATTGATATCCTGGTGAATAACGCTGGCATTACTCAGCCCTTAAAAATCATGGATATCAAGCCCGAGAACTATGAGGCGGTCACCGATGTTTCGTTGCGTGGCACCCTTTACATGAGCCAGGCAGTGATCCCCCACATGCGCCAACGTCGCTCGGGGTCGATTGTTTGCTTGTCGTCGGTATCGGCGCAGCGTGGTGGTGGCATTTTTGGCGGGCCTCATTACTCGGCAGCGAAAGGCGGCGTACTCGGTCTGGCTAAAGCAATGGCGCGTGAGCTCGGCCCAGACAATATTCGTGTGAATTGCATTACTCCCGGCTTGATCGAAACCGATATTACGGGCGGTATGATGACCGATGCGCTACGTGTTGAAATACTAAAAGGGATTCCGCTGAATCGTCTTGGTCAGGCGACTGATGTTGCGAACGCCGCTTTGTATTTAGCGTCGGATTTGTCGAGCTACCTCACGGGGATTGCATTAGATGTCAACGGTGGTATGTTGATTCACGGGTAAGAGGTCATAACGGCCAAGAGGTAATCGCGGCTAAGAGGGATACATGGTGAAGAGGCAAAAGCGATGAGTGCGGATTTGAATAAATTAGGAGACCACGCGTACCGTATTCGCCGTTTGGCGCTGCGGATGGGAGAAGTGCAGGGTCAAGGATATATCGGGCAGGCCTTAGGTATCGCCGATATGCTGGCTGTTGCCTATGGACACGCGTTGAAATTCAAAATCGGTGAACCTGAGTGGGAGCAGCGTGATCGCTTCTTGCTCTCGCATGGTCACTATGCAATTGCTTTTTATTCTGCGCTGATCAATGCTGGCATTCTGAGTGAAGACGAACTCGAAACCTATGGCTGTGACGAGAGCCGTTTACCAATGTCGGGTATGGCAAGCTACACACCCGGCATGGAGATCTCTGGTGGATCGCTTGGGCAGGGCTTGCCGATAGGTGTGGGCATGGCGCTTGCCCTACGTCACAAACGTAACCCCGCTTTTGTTTACAACTCAATGTCAGATGGTGAACTGAATGAAGGTTCGACTTGGGAGGCTGCTCTCTCTGCGTCGTCACACAAACTCGCAAATTTAATCTGCTTGGTTGATATTAATAATCAACAGGCAGACGGTCACTCGAGTCAGGTTATGCCCTTTGAGCCCTTGTCGGATAAGTGGGCGGCCTTCGGCTGGCACGTACAGCGCGTCAATGGTAACGATCTGCCCGCTGTCTTAGCCGCGTTTGATACGGCACGCTCGTTGGCTGCACCACAGCCTCGTGTCATTTTGCTTGATACCAAGATGGGTAAAGGAGTGTCCTTTTTAGAAGCGCGTGAAAAGAATCACTTCATTCGCGTTGAAGCCAATGAATGGGCTCAAGCGATCGCCGAATTGGATGCTAGCTATCAAGGAGGTGCTCAATGAGTGCGCCCATCAACACTGCAGTGACTAAACCCAAATTGACAACCTCGGCCATGATTGCCTCGATTGCTGCTGAAGGACAGCGTGTTCGTGCAGCGCCGTTTGGGAAGGCGCTTGTCGAGCTCGCCGAAAGTCGCCCCCAGATTGTGGGTATGACAGCAGATTTAGCGAAGTACACCGACTTACATATTTTTGCGCAGGCCTATCCAGAGCGCTTTTTTCAAATGGGAATGGCCGAGCAACTTTTAATGGGCGCTGCTGGAGGAATGGCCAAAGAAGGTTTGATTCCTTTTGCCACAACCTATGCCGTCTTTGCAACGCGGCGCGCCTACGACTTTATTCACCAAGTCATAGCAGAAGAAAATTTAAATGTGAAAATTGCCTGTGCTCTGCCTGGCCTGACCTCAGGCTACGGTCCCAGCCATCAGGCGACAGAAGACTTAGCAATGATGCGAGCGATTCCGGGCATGACAGTCATTGATCCGTGCGATGCATTGGATATTGAACAAATGGTGCCGGCGGTGGTGGCGCACGACGGCCCTGTGTATATGCGTCTACTGCGCGGACAGGTGCCACTAGTGTTAGACGAGTATGACTACAAATTCAAATTAGGTCAGGCGCAACTCATACGAGACGGTAAAGATGTTCTGATCATTTCTAGCGGCATCATGACGATGCGGGCGCTTGAGGTCGCAAAAGAGATGGCGGGTGGCGCTGCTGATATTGCAGTTTTGCACGTGCCAACGATCAAACCCTTGGATGAGGCGACGATTTTAAAAGAAATCGGTCGTGGCTCACGCTTAGTGATTGTGGCAGAGAATCACACACGGATCGGTGGATTAGGTGAAGCGATTGCTGCCTGTGTGTTGCGTGCAAGAATGGCGCCTAACTATCACCAAATTGCGTTACCTGATGAGTTTTTAGCGGCTGGTGCTTTGCCAACCTTACATGATCGGTACGGCATTTCAACCGCAGCGATTGTGTCGTTTATTAAGAAGCTGTTGTAGCGATTGGTATCTTGCTGTTGTTTGTATTTGTGTCGGCAATGACGTTGCGACTGTAAACGATGCTTATTGGCTGTACAGGCATTGGCCCAGAATGCTCAGCCCTGAAATGAGCATCACACTCTCCATGAGTTGCATGAAACGTTTTTCAGGTAGCGCCAAGACAATTCTTTTTGAAAGAATCGAGCCAGCCATCACGCAAACACCAAGCATCAGGCCCCGAGTGATGGCTAAAACATCAAGCACGCCGAGTTGTTGAAAAACAAATATTTTTGCAATGAGCATAAACAAAGAGCTAGCGGCTTCGGTGCCGAGATAGGCGCCTTTGACTAAACCGAAGGCTAGAAAAAAAGGTGTGTTGATGGCGCCTGTCGTGGCTACAATCCCGGTTAAATATCCAATTGCTGCACCCACTACACTCATGTGCCAGAGCGTGATCTTGAAAGCTTGGCGTCGCAGCCAGCGACGAATTGGGATCAAGGCAATCAGAAAGATGCCGAGTATGGCTTCAATGAGGGTGCCATTCAGTAAAACTAGCGTGTTGGCGCCTAGGGCCACTGCAGGGATCGCGGTGAGGCTGTACACCAAACACACTTTCCAGTTCGTTTCACGCCACCACAAGATAACCCGCGAGAAGTTGGCGATCGTGGCGGTGATGGCAATAATCGATACCGTTTGAACAGGGCCGTAGAAATGAACCAGGGCAGGCATCAGGATGATAGTCGTGCCAAAGCCGATCACCCCTCCCATCACGCCTGCAACCAGACCTAGGGATCCGAGAATCAAAATACTGAGAACGAGATCCGTCATCAGACGTGTTCAGAACGAATATTTAAAACGGCTGCTCGAGCGTCGGTGCGCTATCCGTTAAGGTCATGCGACGCATGTCGCGTTTGTAGATTTTGTCATCGTAAGGGCGCGCACGATGCATGGTGCAGCGGTTATCCCACATGACCAGATCGAATTGGCTCCAAACATGGCTGTAGACAAACTCGCGCTTGGTGGCCTCTTCGATCAGATCGCGAATCAGTATCATGCCCTCGGGGCGTGGCATCCCGTGTACGACACCGATATGCGACGCTAGATAAACAGATTTGCGCCCCGAGCCGGGGTGTTTGCGTACCAAACGCTGAGGCACCGGGGCATAATTCAGCTTCTCTTGTTCATTGAACGCGTCAAAACCGAGTTGCGCGCGTGAGTAAATTAAAGAGTGGTCACAGATTAGTGGCTCGATCTGTGCTTTGGTCTTTTCAGGCAGGCGATCCCAGGCCGCGCGCATATCGGCAAACTCAGTGTTGCCGCCTTCGGGAGGAATTACGCGTGCATGCAACATCGAGTATTTGGCTGGGGTCGCTTTAAAGCTGCTATCCGTATGCCACAGTGCATTGCCTAAATTGAACATACGTCGACGATCGTCTGCGGCCAAAATTGAGCCGTCCACGTCCAGATTTGAAATGTCATTCATCTGGTTATAGGTGAGGCGCTGCTTGTGCACATCAACCACCGCCCGTGTTTCTTCAAGGGGCCCCAAGCTACGTGCAAAAGCAACCTGTTGATCGTCGTCTAGCTCTTGTTTGGGAAACACGACAACCGCATAACGATCCATCGTACGGTTAATGGTGTGGATTTGGTCTGCCGTCAGAGATTGACGCAGATCAAGGTCACTCACCTCGGCGGCAAAGTCGTTACCAATCGGTTTAATTTGCATGTTCGTTGTCTCAGTCGGCAAATTCGGGGTTCACCCATTGTTATGAAGCAATATTAACGGCAAAAATCTTAATTTAGGACGGGCAGGCTGATGGGTTTTCAGCGAAGTACCTTTCGCGTGCGGTGAATGGTTTAGAAGTCGAGGCTAGGTCCGCCTCTATAATCGAGCATGCTAGATGCCCGAAGCTTGCACTTTATCAATACGGGCATTGCGCTGTCACGCTAAGATGATTGTGCCGCAATCTTTAGCGTGTGGCTGACCCTTTTCGTACGACCTTTTCTGATTACCCGCCTGAACTAATGCCCACAAGCCAATTTCTGACTGCCGCCTTTTATAAATTTGTTGATTTGCCTGATTTTGAGCAACGCAGGCTACCTCTGCTTGAGTTGTGTGAACAGCGCAGCGTCAAAGGTCTCATCCTGTTAGCCCGCGAGGGTATTAACAGTACCTTAGCAGGGGCCGAAGCCGATATTCGGGCTGTATTGGCGCATTTGCGATCAGATCCGGCCTTTGCTGATCTGCAGCATAAAGAGGCGTGGGCCAATAACCCGCCGTTTCGTCGGATGAAAATTCGCATCAAAAAAGAGATTGTTACCATGGGGGTGCCCGGCATTAGCCCCACCCACATGGCCGGCACCTACGTCAAACCGCAAGACTGGAACGCACTTATCAGCGACCCGAACGTAGTGGTGATTGATACGCGAAACGACTACGAGGTCGAGCTAGGCACCTTCAAAGGCGCCCTTGATCCAAATATCGGCACTTTTTCTGAATTGCCTTCTTGGGTGGATCAGGCTAAGGCGCTTGAAGCCCGCACGGGTAAAAAGCCTAAAGTTGCAATGTTTTGTACCGGCGGGATTCGTTGTGAAAAATCTACCGCACTGATGCGTACAAAGGGTTTTGACGAGGTCTATCACCTTGAGGGGGGCATTCTTAAATACCTCGAGACCATCCCGTCTGAGCAAAGCCTCTGGGAGGGAGAGTGTTTTGTCTTTGATGAGCGCGTTTCGGTTGGGCATGGGTTGCAGCAAACCGCGCGCCCCTTGTGCCGTTGCTGTCGCCAACCTCTGCCTGATGGCGCAACCGAATCGCCGCTTTACGAAGAGGGCGTGAGTTGCCCACGCTGTATCAATAAAACCACCGAGTTGCAAAAGAGCGGCGCTCGCGAGCGGCAGCGCCAGTGCGAGCTTGCTAAAAAGCGGGACACTGCTCATGTTGGGGCAAAGATGCCTATAGTTACTCGGGTGTGATCCCTGCATCTTTTACAATTTTTGCGTATTTGGCCACTGCCTCTTTTTGCAAAGCGGCAAGTTCTTTGGGGCCAGAAGTCACGATGTCAAAACCAAACTTCTTGATTTTGCTTGCCACCTCTGGGTTCGCTAAGGCTTTAAGCAGTTCGGCGCTTAATTTGTCGAT
>CAMCII010000092.1 GCA_945874505.1 Bordetella parapertussis
TGGCTAGTAAAAGCCGAACTGTTTTTATATACAGTTGTATTTTGCACGATTTAGTCAAAATGTGCAAATTTATCTGTATGTATAGACAGTTCAGGCTGACGCTATCCCAAAGCTGCTACTTGTAAGCTAAGACTAGCCTGAAGTCTACAGTCACTTCAGTCTAAAGTCGCTTCAAGAACTTGGTTTGGATATTTTCCTAGAACGACGAGCCTGCACCTTGCACGCTCGCCATCGCTCGCCGTCGATACTTAAGCGTTTTTCATGACCTCGGCCATCGCTTTGGCCACGACGTCGATGTTTTTAGTATTCAGCGCAGCCACACAAATCCGGCCGCTGCTCACTGCGTAAATACCATGTTCACTACGCAAGCGCTCAACCTGGGGCGCTGTCATCCCCGAAAACGAGAACATGCCGCGCTGCTTCATCACGAAACCGAAGTCTTGCTGGGCGCCGTACTGCGCCAGCTTTTCGACGATCTGACGACGCATCAGGCGGATACGGACGCGCATGCCGGCAAGCTCTTGATCCCAAAGGGCAAACAGCTCGGGCGTGTTCAACACCGTGGAGACGATCGTACCGCCATGTGTAGGCGGATTTGAATAGTTAGTACGAATCACGCGCTTGACCTGGCTCAGGACGCGGTTTGATTCGTCTTGGCTGCTAGTGACAATGGTCAGTGCGCCAACGCGTTCGCCGTACAGTGAGAAAGATTTAGAGAATGATGAGCTGATAAACATCGTCATATCAAGATCAGCAAAGACGCGTACCGCGGCGGCATCTTGCTCGAGACCATCGCCAAACCCTTGGTAGGCGATATCTAAGAAAGGGATCAGCTCGCCCGCTTTGACAACTTGCGCAACGGCTTTCCATTGTTCGTTTGAGAGATCAACCCCGGTTGGGTTGTGGCAGCAAGCGTGCAAAACCGCCACGCTTTTAGGTGGCAGTGCTTTGAGCGCCGCGAGCATGCCGTCGAAATTTAAGCCGTGGGTGGCAGCGTCGTAGTAAGGGTAGGTGATGACCTCAAAGCCAGCACGCTCGAACAGCGCGCGGTGATTTTCCCAGCTTGGGTCGCTGATGGCTACTTTAGCGTTTGGCGCGAGTTGCTTAATAAAGTCGGCACCAATCTTGAGTGCTCCGGTGCCGCCCAAGGCCTGCATGGTTAACACGCGACCGGCGGCGATCAACGCCGAGTTTTTGCCTAACACTAGCTCTTGCGCACCTTTGTTGTAGCCGGCGATCCCTTCGATGGGTAAGTAGCCTCGTGCGGCAGCTGCTTCAACGCGTGCCACTTCAGCGGTGTGTACGGCCTTAAGCAGAGGGATCTTGCCGTTATCGTCGTAATAGACGCCTACACCTAGATTGACCTTGGTCGTGCGGGCATCAGCATTAAATTGTTCGTTTAACCCAAGGATTGGGTCGCGTGGGGCAAGTTCAACGGCTTGAAAGAGGGTGCTCATTTGGGATTTAGTGTGTAAAAGGTAAGTGTGACAGGGTTGGGGTAGACGTACGCATTTTCAGAGAACATAATGGCGGGTTACCCTCAGACCGAGGGGTATCCCGAATAAGTCTAGCATGGCCACCCGCAAGAGCAAAAATACGATCGAGCAAGCAGTACCAGAGCAAGGTGCTCAAGCGTCTGTTGCCGCAAATCCTGGCGACGTAGTCGCTGTCTTAGAAGCAGTCGACCCAGACGCAGCTCACAGCGAGGCGCTGGGATTGCCCGCAGACGCGACCTCATCTGGGGCTGCTGGTCATGTACCTTCGAGTTCCGATGGCGCTGCACGTCACGCGGCAGATGATGCACCGGAGCTCGCTGCCTGCTCGGCCGGCGCGATAGTCAACAATGTTGCGCCGGTTTCAGCGAACTATACCCCCGAGCCGGTCGACACCATCTACAACGCCGCCATCTCAACCGGCGATGAGAAAGGCCGTTTTATCGATTATCCCGATAGCCCCTTTCATCTGTACCAACCGTATCCTCCGGGAGGTGATCAGCCACGCGCGATCGATTTGCTCGAGCAGGGCGTGCGCGACGGTTTGATGTCGCAAACACTGTTGGGTGTGACGGGTTCGGGTAAAACTTTTACGATGGCCAACATGATTGCGCGCTTGGGCCGACCTGCTCTGGTATTGGCACCCAACAAAACGCTGGCGGCTCAACTGTACGCTGAGATGCGCGAGTTTTTTCCGAAAAATGCGGTTGAATACTTTGTGTCTTACTACGACTACTACCAGCCTGAAGCCTACGTGCCGACGCGTGATTTGTTTATCGAAAAAGATTCTTCGATTAACGAGCACATCGAACAGATGCGCTTGTCGGCTACCAAAAGTTTGCTTGAGCGACGCGACACCATTATTGTGGGCACGGTGTCTTGCATTTATGGTATCGGCAACCCCGCTGATTACCACGCCATGGTCTTGATTTTGCGCGCAGGCGATCGCATTGCCCGACGCGAGATTCTTGAGCGCCTGGTGGCGATGCAGTACGAACGCAATGACCTTGAGTTTACGCGTGGCACCTTTCGTGCGCGCGGCGAAACGATCGATATTTTTCCCGCCGAGAGCGCCGAGCTCGCGGTGCGCTTAACGCTATTTGATGACGAAGTTGAAAGCCTAGAATTATTCGATCCCCTGACTGGTAGGGTGCGTCAGAAGGTACCGCGCTTTACCGTGTATCCGGGTTCGCATTACGTCACCCCGCGCGACACCGTGTTGCGTGCGATTGAAACAATCAAGCAAGAACTGCGCGAGCGCGTCAAACAGTTTGTCGATTCGGGTCATTTGATCGAAGCGCAGCGTATCGAACAGCGCACGCGCTTTGATCTTGAAATGTTGTCCGAGCTCGGCTTTTGTAAAGGCATTGAAAATTATTCGCGACACCTCTCGGGTGCGGCACCCGGTGATCCGCCGCCTACGATGATTGATTATTTACCGCGCGATGCGCTGATGTTTATCGACGAAAGCCATGTCACGATCGGTCAGTTGGGTGGGATGTATCGCGGTGATCGCGCTCGTAAAGACACGCTTGTCACCTATGGCTTTCGCTTACCCTCGGCGATGGACAATCGCCCTTTGAAAATGGAAGAGTTTGAAGCACGCATGCGGCAGTGTGTGTTCGTGTCTGCAACACCTGGCAACTACGAGCAAGCGCATTCTGATCATGTGGTTGAACAGGTGGTGCGACCAACAGGGTTGGTGGATCCCATTGTTGAGGTGCGACCCGCCCGCACGCAGGTCGACGACCTTTTAGGCGAAATCAAATTACGGACAGCGGTGCAAGAGCGTGTGCTGGTGACCACCTTAACCAAGCGTATGGCTGAGGATCTGACCGATTACTTATCCGAAAGTGGTCAACGTGTGCGTTATCTGCATTCAGATATCGATACGGTCGAACGGGTAGAAATTATTCGCGATTTACGCCTCGGGGTGTTTGATGTGTTAGTTGGCATTAACTTGTTGCGAGAGGGCTTGGATATCCCCGAGGTGTCTCTCGTCGCGATTTTAGACGCCGACAAAGAAGGTTTCTTACGCTCGGATCGCAGCCTGATTCAAACGATTGGTCGTGCTGCACGCAACTTGAATGGACGCGCAATTTTGTATGCCGATCGAACTACCGATTCAATGAAGCGTGCGATGGGAGAAACCGAAAGGCGTCGCAATAAACAGATGGCGTTTAATCTAGAGCACGGTATTGAACCGCGCAGCGTGCGCAAGGCGGTGCGCGAACTGATTGACGGTATCGTGGCCCCGGCGTTTAGAGAGCAGCCTGAAGATCCATCGTCGTACGCCTTGCTTACAGACGAAAAAGCGCTTGCCAAAGAGTTTAAGCGCCTTGAAAAACTCATGTTAGACCATGCTCGCAACCTTGAGTTTGAGCAGGCCGCGGCTGCCCGCGATGCGCTAAAAGTGTTGAAAGACCGCGTGCTACTTTCTGGTGCATAAAAGTCCCAGCCAGGCATTAGGTCGGTGCATTGCAAAAAGCTTGTTGCCAAGGTTTTTTGAAGGTATTTGAGACGATTCCCGCATTTTTTCACTATATGGACTTTTTATTCTTCAGTAATCGTGTCGTAACATATTGAAATAAATAGAGATTAAATTTTTTCTCCTTTGTGGTTTTTTTGCTGATTTACAGAAAAAATAGCTAGACATGTTAGGGGTTTTCCCGCACAATACGTACCATGATGACAAAAGTTCTTTTCGTATGCACGGGTAACATTTGCCGCTCCCCCAGTGCTGAAGGCGTTTTTCGCCACCTGATCAAAGAAGCTGGCCTCTCTGAGGTAGTGGGCATTGATTCTGCCGGCACCCATAACTTTCACCTTGGTGAGGGAGCTGATCCGCGTGCGTTAGCTGCAGCCCGCAAGCGTGGTTACGAAATCACCGAGCACGTCGCGCGACAGGTTTCGCCTGAAGATTATCGCGAATACGACCTGATTTTGGCCATGGATTGGGAAAACCTGTCTGCTATGCAACAGCAATGTCCCAAACTTCATCAACATAAACTCATGTTGCTGATGCGTTTCGCCAACGAATTCGAAGAAGCAACGGTGCCCGATCCTTATTATGGTGGCCCTGAGGGTTTTGGAAAGGTACTTGATTATCTTGAAGATTCTTGTCAAGGCGTGCTTGAATTGGTCCGTAAACGCGCAACCCAGTACCAGGCGGCTTAGTTCGGTTCAGGCGCTGAGCAAGGGCCTTGTTAAAAAAAACCGTGCTAAGCGCGGTTTTTTTTCGACCACAAAGCACGGCAACCTTAAGGTCTTTGAGGTTATACCCTAGCAAAACAGTCAAGAATTGTGTATACTTGAGTTGTTTAGTCGGATAAGTGGTTGCAGTGTGTAACCTCTTTGTTTAAAGGACTCTGTCATGCGACTCACCACCAAAGGGCGTTTTGCTGTTACGGCCATGATTGACCTTGCTCTGCGTCAGCAAAGCGGGCCCGTCACCTTGTCGGCGATCAGCCAGCGACAAAATATTTCGTTATCTTACCTTGAGCAACTCTTTGGCAAATTGCGCCGTCATGAGCTGGTTGAAAGCGTGCGCGGCCCAGGCGGCGGTTATACCTTAGCGCGTCTGGCGCGTACGATCACCGTTGCTGACATCATTTTTGCTGTCGATGAGCCTATCGACGCCACGAGCTGTGCGGGTAAAACCGACTGTGCCACAGGTACAGATGGTAAGCAAGGCATCTGTATGACGCACGAACTCTGGTCAACTCTCAACCGTAAGATGGTTGATTTTCTTGATTCAGTCGCTTTGCAAGATTTGGTTGATCAACAGCGTTTGCGTCAAATACAAGAGGCGAGTCAGGCCAATGGGGCTGGCGTGCGTGTCAATATGGTCAATACACCGACAACCGTTAAACAGCCTGTTGCTGCAAACGCCTAGGAGCTCTCAATGTCCTCATTACCGATTTACTTAGATTATTCAGCCACGACCCCTGTTGACCCAAAAGTGGTTGACAAGATGATTCCGTGGCTATACGAGCACGCAGGTAATCCAGCGTCACGCAGCCACGCTTACGGCTGGGAGGCCGAAGAGGCGGTCGAGCGTGCGCGCGGTCAAGTGGCTTCACTTGTCAATGCTGATCCACGTGAAATCATCTGGACCTCAGGCGCAACTGAATCCAATAATCTCGCGATTAAAGGCGCCGCTGGCTTTTATGCAGAGCGTGGCAAACATATCATCACAGTCAAAACCGAGCACAAAGCTGTGCTCGACCCCTGTCGCGAACTTGAGCGGCAAGGCTTTGAGGTCACTTACCTCGATGTGCAAGAAGATGGCCTCATTAACCTCGATGCGTTCAAGGCAGCGATCCGCCCTGACACCGTCTTGGTATCAGTCATGTTCGTCAATAACGAAATCGGCGTGATTCAACCCATCGCAACACTAGGCGAAATCTGCCGCGAAAACAACATTATTTTTCATGTAGATGCCGCTCAGGCAACGGGCAAGGTCAACATTGACCTGCAAACGCTTAAAGTTGATTTGATGTCGTTCTGCGCACACAAAACCTATGGTCCTAAGGGGATCGGTGCCTTATACGTACGCCGCAAACCTCGCATCCGCATTGAGGCTCAAATGCACGGCGGCGGTCACGAGCGTGGCTTTCGTTCGGGTACGCTAGCGACCCATCAAATCGTGGGCATGGGCGAGTCTTTTGCTTTGGCACAAGCCGAAATGGGCACTGAAAACGAGCGTATCCGTATGTTGCGTGATCGTCTGTGGGCGGGTTTGTCGCAAATCGAAGAGGTCTACCTCAACGGCGACATTGAACAGCGCGTGCCGCATAACTTGAACGTCAGCTTTAACTATGTTGAGGGCGAATCCCTGATCATGGCAATTAAAGAGCTCGCTGTTTCAAGCGGTTCAGCCTGCACCTCGGCTAGTCTTGAGCCGTCTTATGTGTTGCGGGCCTTAGGGCGTAATGATGAGTTGGCGCATAGTTCAATTCGCTTTACCATCGGGCGCTTCACCACCGAAAAAGAAATTGACTTTGCAGTTGAGTTGCTCAAAGCGCGCGTTGGCAAGCTGCGTGACATGTCACCTCTTTGGGAAATGGCCAAAGACGGTATCGATTTGAATTCGGTTCAGTGGGCCGCCCACTAAACGTATAAGTTGGAGATTACACATGGCATACAGCGAAAAAGTACTAGATCATTACGAAAACCCCCGCAACGTCGGCACCTTTGACAAGGGCGACGATCAGGTTGGTACAGGCATGGTGGGTGCACCAGCCTGTGGCGACGTGATGAAGTTGCAGATTCGTGTCAACGCCGACGGTATCATCGAAGATGCGCGCTTTAAAACTTATGGGTGTGGGTCAGCGATTGCGTCAAGTTCGTTGGTAACTGAGTGGGTAAAGGGTAAGACGCTTGACCAAGCGCTGACGATTCGCAACACTCAGATTGCCGAAGAGCTTGCTTTGCCACCCGTTAAGATCCATTGCTCGATCTTGGCTGAAGACGCGATCAAAGCCGCAGTTAAAGATTACAAAGATAAACACCAAGGATAAGCCATGGCTGTCACACTGACTGTTCAGGCCGCCGACCATATCGGCAAATATCTGCAAAAACGCGGCGGCGGAATCGGCTTGCGTTTGGGCGTTCGCACAACGGGTTGTTCGGGTATGGCTTATAAGCTTGAGTATGTGGATGAGCCCGCTTCAGAAGATCAGGTATTTGAAAGCTTTGGTGTCAAAGTATTTATTGACCCTAAAAGCCTAGCCTACCTTGAAGGTACCGAACTCGATTATGCGCGCGAAGGCCTGAACGAAGGCTTTAAGTTTCGCAACCCTAACGAAAAGGCGACCTGCGGCTGCGGCGAATCGTTCACGGTATAACCGCCTGTGAACGCAACAGATCACTTTGCGCTGTTTGATTTGCCGCGTACCTTCGCACTAGATGCCGCGCAACTTGAGGCGGCCTGGAAGCATGTCGCACAAACGGTGCACCCCGATCGTTTTGCGACGCGCTCAGCACCTGAACGCAGAGTCGCGATGCAATGGAGTGCGCAAGCCAACGAAGCGTATCGAGTGCTCAGGCAGCCCTTGTTGCGTGCCCGTTATCTGTGCGAGCTTGCCGGCGTCGATTTGCAAACCGAAACCAATACCGCGATGTCGCCCGAGTTTTTGGTACAACAAATGTCTTGGCACGAACAGCTTGATGAATGCCTTGAACAACCCGATAGCGTTCAAGCGCGCGAGGCCTTAACTCAAGACATTGCGCTGGCTTTATCAGATTGTTACCAAGCTGTCTCTGGGGCGATCGAGGCTCAAGATTACAAGCAAGCCGCTAGTCGTATCCGCGAGTGGATGTTTCTAGATAAATTAACCACTCAGCTCCAAACTACAGAAGTTTAAAACGTACCTATGGCTTTACTGCAGATTTCTGAACCGGGCGAATCGCCGGCCCCGCATCAACGACGCTTGGCGGTGGGGATTGATTTAGGTACAACACATTCGCTGGTGGCGTCGGTGCGCAGTAGCGTGGCTGAGGTCTTGCCAGATGAGTTGGGGCGCCATCTGGTGCCGTCAGCAGTCTTGTATCAAGCGGGCGGTGCCGCCTTAATTGGTGTCGAGGCGTTGGCGCAGCAAGCGCAATATCCACTCGACACGCTGGTGTCGGTCAAGCGCTTGATGGGGCGTTCGTACGATGATGCAGTCGCCTCTGGGATGCCGTTTAATTTTTTGCGCGATAGCCAAAGCGTCAAAATTCATACTCAACATGCTGATGTGTCGCCTGTTGAAGTCGCATCAAAAATTTTAGAGAAGTTAAAATTTTTAGCCGAAGGTACGTTGGGTGACGAGTTGGTTGGTGCAGTGATTACGGTGCCAGCGTATTTCGATGACGCTCAGCGTCAGGCAACACGCGACGCCGCACGCTTAGCCGGCTTGAATGTCTTACGTTTGCTTAACGAACCCACCGCAGCTGCCATCGCCTATGGGCTGGATCATGGCTCTGAGGGCCTGTATGCCGTTTTTGATTTAGGTGGCGGCACCTTTGACGTGTCTCTGTTGAAGTTGACGCGCGGTGTATTTGAAGTCGTTGCAACGGGCGGCGATACCGCTTTGGGTGGTGATGATTTTGATGCAGCCTTGGCAGATTATTTTGCTGGCGTGCATTGCTTAAACGATTTGGATCATGCTGCAAGGCGTGCGTTATTAAGTGCCTCGCGTCGGTTGCGTGAAGCGCTCACCGCTCAGGCTTCCCATACTGAAACCTTGCTACTAGGTGCTGCAAAAATTGACTTGTCTTTGACACGTGTGGCGTTTGAAGCGCTTGCGCAATCATTGGTTGAGCGTACCCTCAGCTGTGCCCGTCAAGTCTTGAAAGATGCGGGCCTTACGATCAAAGACGTGCAGGGTGTCGTGATGGTAGGTGGGGCGACCCGCATGCCTGTTGTCCAGGCGGGTGTGCATGCGTTGTTTGGTCAAGCACCGTTAACGGATTTGGATCCGGATCAGGTTGTCGCCTTGGGTGCAGCCTTGCAAGCCAACTTGTTGGCAGGTAATCGCAATCCAGGCGAAGACTGGTTGTTGTTGGATGTCACGCCGTTAACGCTTGGTTTAGAAACCATGGGTGGTTTGGTTGAGCACATCATCCCGCGTAACAGCACGATCCCGGTGGCACGTGCGCAAGAATTCACCACGTTTAAAGATGGTCAAACAGCTCTAGCGGTGCACGTGGTGCAGGGCGAGCGTGATTTAGTCGCTGACTGTCGTTCACTGGCGCGCTTTGAGTTGCGCGGGATCCCACCGATGGTGGCTGGTGCAGCGCGTATTCGGGTAACGTTTCAAGTTGATGCCGATGGGTTGCTCAGTGTGACCGCGCGCGAGCAGGGCTCGGGCGTTGAAGCTTCGGTGACGGTCAAGCCTTCGTATGGTTTAACCGATGACGAAGTGTCAAAGATGCTGTCAGACAGCATTACTCTTGCTGATCACGATGCCAAGATGCGAATGTTGCGTGAGCAGCAGGTCGATGCCCGGCAACTGATTGAGTCGGTTGAGGCGGCGTTAGCAGCTGATTCTGATTTGTTAAGCGCAGCTCAACAAACGCGTATCGCGCAACAACTGCAGGCGACACGGTTGTGCGCGCAGGGTGATGATATTGAAGCGATTCGCGTAGCGACCAAGGCGCTGTCAGATGTGACAGATGATTTTGCTGCGCAACGCATGGATCGTAGTATTCGGGCGGCGCTGAAGGGTAAGTCGTTGAACGAACTCTAGGTTCAATTTTTTATTTTTGATGTCTTGAACTTTTAAGGTTATGACAAAAATTACGGTTCTTCCTCATCCTGATGTTTGCCCCGAGGGCATGGTCATTGATAACGCACCAGCAGGCGAATCGATTTGTCGCGTGCTGTTAGATAATCACGTTGAGCTTGAGCACGCGTGCGAACTATCATGCGCCTGCACGACCTGTCACGTTATCGTCAAGGCTGGCTTTAACTCGCTAGAGGCTGCTTCAGATTCCGAAGAAGATTTACTGGATCGAGCCTGGGGTTTGTCTACCACTTCGCGTCTGGCCTGCCAGGCAAAGATCGGTTCTGCCGACCTGACGATCGAAATCCCGCGTTACACGATTAATCACGCCAAAGAAAGTCACTAGACCCCACGTGTTCAGCGTGATTCAGGCTTAAGAAAGGCGCAAGATTCGTCACCATACAATGAAATACACCAAAGGCTGGTATTGAATTTGCTATTCTTTGCGCTATAACGTTGTTCATCCACTCCTCTAATCGATACGAGAGCTTGTCATGGCCCGCTTTTCTGCAAATCTAGGATTTCTTTGGTCGACCTTGCCGCTGCTTGAGCGCATTGAGCGGGCTGCTGCCAGTGGTTTCAAAGCGATTGAATTGCAATGGCCGTATGACACGCCCGCGCAAGACGTGAAAGCTGCCGTGGCGCGTTTGAAATTGACCTTGCTGGCTGTGAATACGCCGATGGGCGACACCAGTATCGGTGAATCGGGCTTGGCTGCGTTGCCCGGTCGAGAAGCCGATTTTCAACAAGCATTCAATCAATCGCTGCAGTGGTGTATTGGCAGCGGGGCGCCTGCCATCCATGTGATGCCAGGCATTTTGAAGTCAGGCACTGAAGCTCAGGCGCGTGAAACGTTCATCCGCAATCTGCAGTGGGCAGCTGATCAGGCTGCACCCCATGGCGTCACGCTGCTGCTTGAGGCAATCAATCAACGCGATAAGCCTGGTTACTTCTATTCAAAGCAAGCCGATTCAAATTCAATTCGCGAAGCCTGCGGGCGCAGTAATATCAAGCTGATGTTTGACGTGTATCACGTGGGTTGTGCGGAGGGTGACATCCTGACTAAGCTGGCACAGTACATGCCCCATATCGGTCATATCCAGATCGCAGCCGTGCCCACACGCAATGAGCCTGACGAAGGCGAAGTGAATTACCCCAACGTTTTAAAACGCGTTGATGAACTGGGCTACACCGGTTGGATTGGCTGCGAATATCGCCCACGCGGCGAAGTTGAAGCTGGGTTGGGGTG
>CAMCII010000093.1 GCA_945874505.1 Bordetella parapertussis
AGTGGATGCTGTTTCAAAGTTTGACGAAGCAGCCGCTTGCAGTCGCGTCTCAGTCTGGCTCGGCAGCGCGGTTTGCGCGCCAACACCCACTGCAGGCACCGCGCGCGTATCGCCAGGCAGCCAAGGCTTATCAATACCCAGTTCGTGCAACCAAGCCAGCTGCAAGGCCGAGTATTGCAAGGGTTTAGGATCGGGGCTTGGCGTCATACCTGTCAGTGGGGCTTAGGATTGATCAAAGGTTTTCTTCAAGACATACGCATCTTCGCGCTCGCCTCGGCCTGCAGGATAGTAAGCGCGGCGCAGGCCAATCTGATTAAACCCTTCGCGGGCATAAAAGGCGAGTGCTGCGTCGTTTGAGGGGCGCACCTCAAGCAACAAGCCCTCGGCGCTTTGGGCTTGGGCACTGCGAGTGATTTGTTTCAGTAACTGATGCGCGTGACCTTTCCGCTGATGTTCGCGCGCCACGGCGATCACTAAGATATGTGCCACGTCAGGCGCTTGCATCGCGATGCAAAACCCCAACAATTCAGCGTGTTGACGCAAGACCCAGGCCTCGTAGCCTGCCGCTAGCGCATCTTCAAAATTTTTAAGCGTCCAGGGAAAGGACTGCACCGCACGTTCGATTTCAAGTGCTTCTGGCAGATCGGTGACCGTCATGGGCACCAACGCCGCCTGACCAGGCGCCAACGCGCGAGGATTACCCCCTTCGCCCAGAGCACGCTCGGCGACGGTAAACGCCACACGGTCGCGCAAATAAAGTGGGGCAGCATGCTCAGGCAGAACGGTTTGGCCGGCGTGCCAACTCCTCAAGGCCAAAGTCGCCACCGCCTGTGCGTTTGGGCGCGCCTGCAGATCGTCAACCTGACACTCAAGGGGCAAACTTGCTGCCGCCTGCGTCAAACCCCAGCCTTCACCCACGCAACAGACACCCACAGCGTCAGGTGAGCGGCTGCGCCATAGCGGTAAGCGCTGCGCGATAAAGGCCGACAGCTGTGCAGCAGGCAGCAATACGGGGGGTTGCAAAACCACTAAGCCATGCACAACATCATCCACATATGCCGCAAAGTAGGCTTCATCCATGCGCGCGTCAAGTGCTGCCAAAATCAAATGCTGCGGTAAACGCCCAGCCGCCTGCACCGCCACAGCGGGCAACGCGCCAATCGGGATCAAGGGGATTTGCAGCGCCAAACCCATTCCCTGAGCCACACCGCAGGCCACGCGAATGCCAGTAAATGCCCCCGGCCCCTGACCAAACGCCACAGCACTCAAAGACCCGCGCTTGATGCCGCACTCGTCTAACAAGGCACTGATCATCGGCAAAAGATTTGCTGCATGACCCGCCGTACCCTCAAGTTGGCGCTGCACCACGGCAACGCTTGCGCCTTGCTCAGTCAGTAGCGCTACCGAGCAGGTGGTCGTTGAGGTTTCAAGCGCCAAAATATGTGTCATACGCGTATTGTATGGGCTAGCACGCCTGCTCGAGACGAGCCCTGAGCACGCACTGCAAAATCCCACCATGCTTGTAATACTCGGCTTCAACGTCGCTATCCAGACGCACCAACAGTCGGATGGTGCGTGAACGACCATCTGCGAAGCGGATCAAGCACTCAAGTTGATCGCGCGCCTTGAGACCTTGTTTTAAACCACGAATATCAAAGCTTTCAGAGCCGTTCAAGCCAAGCGATTGGCGAGTGTCGCCGTTTAAAAATTGCAACGGCAACACACCCATACTGACCAAGTTTGAACGATGAATCCGCTCAAGTGACTCGGCGATCACGGCACGCACACCCAGCAAACCAGTTCCTTTGGCCGCCCAGTCGCGCGATGATCCCGCACCGTATTCTTTGCCGGCGACGATCACCAGGGGGACGCCTTCTTCGCGGTACCGTTGTGCCGCTGCGTAAATCGACATCGGCTCGTGGCTCGGCATATGCAAGGTTGAACTCCCTTGAACGTCTGGAGTCAACTCATTATGCAGGCGTACATTTGCGAACGTACCGCGCATCATGACTTGGTGGTTTAAGCGACGCGCCCCGTAATTGACAAAATCTGCGGGGGCAACACCCAAAGACTGCAGATACTCGCCGGCTGGCGTCTGCACAGAAAATTTCCCGATCGGCGAAATATGATCGGTCGTGAGCATATCGCCAAACATACCAAGCACCCGCGCACCGACGATATCTTCGTGCGCAGGCACCTCGCGAGTCATGCCATCAAAATACGGCGGGCGTTGAATAAACAGACTCTCTGGATTCCAGTCGTAAATTTTTCCGGTCACGCTTGTCAGGGCACGCCATTGTGGCGAGCCTTCAAAAATTGTTTGATAGCGCTCTTGATACAAATGAGGCTCAACATAGCGCTCGATCATGGCGCAAATCTCTTCAGGAGCGGGCCAAATATCTTTCAGATACACCGCCGCACCTTGCTCGTCATGCCCTAATGGCTCTTGCGTGAGATCAGTTCGTATCGAGCCCGTCAGCGAATACGCTACCACGAGCGGCGGCGACGCTAAAAAATTGACTTGCACGCTGTTATGCACGCGCGCATCAAAATTACGATTACCCGACAACACCGCCACGGTGGCTAACTGTCGAGTTTCAATCGCCTTTAAAATCGGCTCGGGCAATGGGCCAGAGTTGCCCATGCAACTCATGCAACCAAAGCCTACGACGTGAAAGCCTAAAGCATCAAGCTCAGCTTGCAAACCTGAGACCTTTAAATAATCGGCCACCACACGCGAACCCGGGGATAACGACGTTTTCACCCAAGGCTTTGGCCGCAATCCACGACGACGCGCGTTACGGGCAAGCAAGCCCGCACCGATCATCACCGCAGGGTTAGAGGTGTTGGTGCAACTTGTGATGGCGGCAATGACCACCGAGCCGTCTTCAAGATCGCCGCCGTGTTCTAGCGCACCCACTACTTGAGCTGACTGTGAGGCCGGTTGACCTTGCACCAGAACAGGCGGGAGTGTCTCTTGGCCCAGAACAGATGCAGGCTTATCTTGCGCGAGACTAGTCGCTAGTCTCTCTTGCACGAGGGTATACACCGGCTTCTTTTTTGCCGCAATCACGTTGTTAAAAGCTTGAGCGACCCCCGCGAGATCAACCCGCGCATCGGGGCGACTTGGCCCCGCCATGCTGGGCACTACTGCCGACAAATCAATCTCAATCACTTTCGCATAGCGTGGCGTGAGCGTCTGAGCGTCTCGCCACAAACCTTGCGCCTGACAGTAGGCCTTGACCAAAGCAACTTGCTCTGCGCTACGCCCCGAAACAGTCAGATAACGAAGCGTTTCCTGATCCACCGGAAAAAAACTCATGGTGGCGCCACACTCGGGGGTCATGTTTGAGACCGTAGCCCTTTCAGGCAAGGTCAAGACATCAACGCCTGCACCAAAGTACTCGATGAAACGTCCAATCACGTCTTCGCCACGCAAACGTTGTGTGATGGTCAGCACCAAGTCAGTTGAGGTCACACCCGGCTGTAACGCACCGATCAAATGACAGCCAACAACTTCAGGGATTGGAACAGACACCGGTTCACCCAAGGCGACTGCACCACCCTCAAAACCACCAACACCCCAGGCCACCACCCCTAAGGCATTGATCATCGCAGTGTGACTGTCCATCCCAATCAACGAATCAGGAAACGCCAACTGGCGACCCAGATGCTCTTTAGTCCAAACGACTTTGCCTAAAAACTCTAAATTAATCTGATGCAAAATCCCAGAGCCTGGCGGAAACACACGCATGCCGTCAAAGGCTTGACTACACCAGCGTAAAAATTCGTACCGCTCACGATTTTGCTCAAACTCAATTGCCATGTTGTGTTCAAGCGAAGTCGGCTTACCCGAATCTTCAACCATCACAGAATGGTCAACCACAAAATCGATGGCAACACTGGGATTGATCAAGGCTGGGTCACCGCCCAGCGCAGACATTGCATCGCGCATCGCGGCCAGATCACCCATCAAGGTAAGCCCAGACGATTCAGGCATCAACACGCGCGCAGGCCTGAACTCAATCACACAGTCGTCCTTGCGAGCCACCAACTGCAACACTAATTGTTCGATGTCGATAGGGTGAACAGCACGATCGCTCAGCGCCTGATATCGCAATAAATTTTCAAGCAAAATTCGTAACGTGTAGGGTAAGGTATTGAGCTCGTGCAAACCGGCCAGCTGGGCTTCGGGCAAACTAAAATAATCGTACTGCTTCCCGCTGACTTCAAGAGTTCGACGTAATTGGCTAGCTTGAAACATCTGGGTTGTCCCTTCTATGTTGAGCAAATTCTTTGTCAGCCACTTGCGCTAGCAAATCATCGCTTCGGTGCGTGTATCGCGTTTTATCGTGATTAAAAATTGCTCTCGTGCGGCTTTAATGGCGTCACATGAACTCGCTCCGTCTCAGCCAAGTTTTCTCTCGCCTTCCCGCTTGCATGTGTAACTAGTTGTTACAACGCTTTCAGCATAGCTCAGTACGTGCAAAACTTTGTGACAAATCCGGTATGGTGCGGTCTTGCATTGTTCCAGTCCAACTTTTGGCTTCTACTTGCCTTAAAAAGCGAGTGTTTTACATCATGAATATCTTACCCTCCCCTATCGTGCGCAAAATTCTGGTGGTCGATGACGACCCTCGCTTGCGTGATTTATTACGTCGATATCTTACCGATCAAGGCTTTAGCGTATTAACAGCCGAAGATGGCCAAGAAATGAGCAAAATCTGGCATCGCGAACATATTGACTTGTTGGTGCTTGACTTAATCCTGCCGGGCGAGGATGGCTTGTCGATTTGCCGTCGCCTGCGTGGCAACCACGATAACACTCCGCTGATTATGCTCACGGCCCGTGCCGAAGAAATCGATCGCATCATTGGCCTTGAAATGGGCGCCGATGATTACTTATCCAAACCCTTTAATCCGCGCGAACTCTTAGCCCGTATCAAAGCAATTTTGCGGCGGCGTGGCAACGACGAACACCCGAGCGCACCCAGTTACGATCATGAAGCCATCTACTTTGGGCCCTTCGAGCTCAATCTGGCCACGCGCACCCTGACCCGCGATCGTCATATCGTACCGATCACAACCGGTGAATTTTCAGTGCTAAAGGTCTTTGGCCGTCACCCAAAGATTCCGATCTCGCGCGAAAAACTGATGGAGCTTGCCCGTGGGCGTGAATACGAGGCTTACGACCGCAGCCTAGATGTGCAAATCTCGCGCCTGCGTAAACTGATTGAGATCAATCCTTCGAAGCCCGCGTATATTCAAACCGTGTGGGGCCACGGCTATGTGTTTATCCCCGATGGCGGGCGGTGAGCGCTCGCCAACACATTGAATCTTGCGCAAAGACAGTCTCAGCGCAAGGGGCAGCAAGTCGTGCTACGCCGCGCTCAGTAACACGATCACATTTGCGGCGATCCCTTCTTGCCGGCCTAAGTGACCCAGGCCTTCGTTGGTTTTAGCTTTGATATTGATCGCGGTGACCGCAAGGGTCAAGTCATGCGCAATATTGGCAATCATTCCAACAATATGAGGGCCCATTTTTGGCGCTTGCGCGTGAATTGTGGCGTCGATATTGACCACTTGCCAGCCCGCCTCACGCACCCGTTGATACGCGGTACGCAACAACACGCGGCTATTAGCACCACGGTACTTAGGATCGGTATCCGGAAAATGCCGACCAATATCACCAAGCCCTGCTGCGCCCAAGAGGGCATCGGTCAATGCATGCAGCAACACATCGGCATCAGAGTGCCCCAGCAAGCCTAAGCTGTGCTCAATCTGTACGCCACCAATGATTAAAGCGCGCTCGGGCACCAGTGCGTGTACATCAAAGCCCTGCCCAATACGAAACGCGTTAGGGTTCATTTGCACCAACCTTGACGATCACGCGCGTGAGTTACAGCCATGATTGCACCCAATCAAAATCTTCGGGCCAGGTGACTTTGGCATTTAAGGCCGAGCCTTGTATCAATAAAGGCGCATGCCCGGCAGCTTCGAGCGCTGAGGACTCATCGGTAATCGATACGTTACGCTCAATTGCAGTGATCAGGGCCTGCTCGAGCAAACCGGCCCGAAACATTTGCGGCGTTTGCGCCAACCACAACGACTCGCGCGCGATCGTTTGTTGCACAGTCTTTGGGGGCGTCGGTTGCGAACGCTTAACCGTATCGGCAACCGGCATCGCTAGCAAACCACCCACCGCGTGAGGCAGACAACTATCGATCAGGCGCGCCAAAGCTTCTGCAGGCAAACCAGGGCGAGCCGCATCGTGCACAAGCACCCAGTCTTCTGCATGTAATTGCGCGTCTTGCAGACCATTTAATACTGTTTGCGCGCGTGTGGCGCCACCACAAGGGCAGCAGACCGTGCGCGACAAGCCAGCCAAGCATTGCGTTGCTAGCAAATCACCCAAGGCCACCACCACACGCACCTGTTCAATTCGCTGCTCGTTTAACAAGGCCTGCACCGAGCGCCGCAACATCGGCACACCCGCCAATAGGTGGTATTGCTTAGGTATCGCTGCCTTCGACATCACAGAGGGCACTTGCGACTGCGCGCGCGCGCCCACTCCGGCCGAGGGCACGAGTGCAACGATACGTGGGATGGTCTTTGCAAGGCTCATGGCACTCCATTAGAGCGCCTCATTATATGGGTCGAGTATGCATCGCGTCTATGAAAAAGGCTTGCTAGCTCACCCGCCGACGGCTCAGAGGGTGACAACACAAGCACGACTTTCAAATTCACTAAGAGTCATCGCCCTATTCCTAGTCTCTTCAACGCTTGCGTTGGCACCCCTCGTCTTATAATCAGCACTTCACGTGGTGCCCCCTCTTTTGGGATGGCGCCTGTATCTTTTTTTATATTGGCTTGTCATGCCCGTTGCACCCGCTTCAGTCGCCTCAACACTTTCAACCCTGCTCACTGCCCTGAAACCGGGCCTGCGCTATCACCACCCCCGTCCGCCCGGCTCGGGTGATGCTTGGTTGTTGGCACAGTTGGCGCGGCAAGCAGGCAAAACCCTTGTCCTGTTAACGGCTGAACCACTTGAGGCGCAACGCCTCGCCGACGAGATCCCACTTTTTGCCCCTGAGCTGAAAGTACGCCCCCTGCCCGACTGGGAGACCCTGCCCTACGATAGCTTCTCGCCACACCAAGACCTCATCTCTGAGCGGTTACGCACTTTGCACGCCTTGATGCAGCACGAAGTTGATGTGCTGACCGTACCGATTACCACTGCGCTGTACCGCTTACCGCCACCAAGTTTTTTAGCTGCTTACACTTTTTCATTCAAGCAAAAAGACAAGCTCAACGAAGCCGCTTTACGCGCGCAGTTAATGTTGGCGAATTACGCGCATGTGTCGCAAGTCACGGTGCCAGGCGAGTTCTGCGTGCGCGGCAGCTTGATTGATTTGTTTCCGATGGGCTCTGTGGTGCCCTATCGCATCGATTTATTTGATGACGAGATCGAGTCGATTCGTGCCTTCGATATCGACACACAGCGCAGCTTGTACCCGGTCGGCTCAGTGCAGTTGCTGCCTGGCCGAGAGTTTCCGATGGATGAAACCGCGCGGAATCATTTTCGCTCGGGCTTTCGAGAAGTGTTTGAAGGCGACCCATCGCGTGCATTGCCCTACCGCGATATTGGTAATGGGATTGCGTTTGCCGGCGTTGAGTATTATTTGCCGCTGTTTTTTGATAGCACCGCCACCTTATTCGATTACCTGACGCCAGACACCATCATGGTGACCTTAGGGGATATCGACGATGCGATGCGTCGCTTTGCCCAAGATACCGCCAGCCGCTATAACTTTTTAAAGAGTGATCGTGAGCGCCCAGTGCTTGCGCCAGACGCGTTATTTTTGCGAGCTGAAACGCTGTTTGAGCAACTCAAGTTATTTGCACGTGTCGCACTCACCACCGAGACCGAACACCCTGAGTTTTTAGCTGCACCCGATATCGGAATTTCGCGCCGTTCTGACGACCCAGTACAAAAGCTCCGTGCGCTGTTGAATCAAACGCAGCAACGACTGGTCTTGTGCACTGACTCGCATGGTCGTCGCGAAACCATCCTACAGATGCTGGCCGAGCATGGCCTTGTCCCAGACGCACAAACCGAATCGCTCGCTCTGTTTTTAGAAGGCGACGCGCATTTCGCAATCACAGTTGCTCAACTCAATACTGGCTTTCAGTTGCCAGGGCAGCATCTAGTCTTTATCACTGAAAATGATCTGTACTCTGGGCACGGCACCACTGCGCGGCGTGGCAAGCGCGATCAAGAGCGCGCCAGCAACGTCGAAGCGATGGTGCGCGATTTATCTGAGTTACGTCTCGGCGACCCGGTCGTTCATGCGCAACACGGTATCGGACGTTATCACGGCCTAATCAACATGGATATGGGCGAAGGCGAGATGGAGTTTCTTCATCTTGAGTACGCCAACAAGACGACGCTGTACGTACCCGTTGCGCAGTTGTACGTGATTGCGCGTTATAGCGGCAACGATCCAGAGACCGCCCCCTTGCATCAGCTTGGTTCAGGCCAATGGGAGAAAGCTCGCCGCAAGGCGGCGCAGCAGGTACGCGATACCGCGGCTGAGTTGTTAGACATTTATGCCAAACGTGCTGCACGACAGGGCTTTGCCTTTAAGTTACCGCTAGGGGATTACGAATTATTTTCTGAGGGCTTTGGGTTTGAAGAAACCGTAGACCAAGCCGCCGCCATCCAATGCGTGCTAGCCGACATGACCTCGGGGCGCCCGATGGATCGTCTGGTATGCGGCGATGTGGGCTTTGGCAAAACAGAAGTCGCCTTACGTGCGGCCTTTTTAGCCATCGCCAACGGCAAGCAAGTGGCAATTTTGTGCCCGACCACCCTGCTGGCCGAGCAACACGCACAAACCTTTTCAGATCGCTTTGCCGACTGGCCAGTGAAGGTCGTTGAACTCTCGCGCTTTAGATCCGCCAAAGAGGTGGCCAGCGCCATTGTGGGCATCAATGACGGCACCATCGATATCGTCATTGGTACGCACAAAATCTTATCGAAAGACGTGAATTTCATGCGCTTGGGGCTTGTCATCATCGACGAAGAACATCGCTTTGGTGTGCGCCAAAAAGAAGTGCTCAAATCGCTACGGGCAGAGGTCGATGTCTTGACGCTCACCGCTACACCGATCCCTCGTACGCTTGGGATGTCGCTTGAAGGAATTCGCGATTTTTCAGTGATTGCCACGGCGCCACAAAAGCGCCTGGCCATTAAAACGTTTGTGCGTCGTGAAGATAACAGCACCATTCGCGAAGCCTTGCTGCGCGAACTCAAGCGTGGCGGTCAGGCCTACTTTTTGCATAACGAAGTTGAAACCATTCACAACCGTCGCGCCCGCCTTGAAGAGCTCGTACCCGAGGCCCGCATTGCGGTTGCGCATGGCCAGATGGGTGAGCGCGACCTCGAACAGGTGATGAAAGGGTTTTATCAACAACGCTTTAACGTCTTGCTCTGTACAACCATTATCGAAACCGGCATCGACGTCTCAAGTGCTAACACCATCATCATCCATCGAGCCGACCGTTTTGGCTTAGCGCAATTACATCAATTGCGCGGTCGTGTCGGGCGTTCGCACCACCAAGCCTACGCCTACCTAATGACGCCCGGCGAAGACTCAATCACCAAGAACGCCAAAAAACGCCTCGAAGCGATTCAGGCGATGGAAGAGCTTGGCTCGGGTTTCTTTTTGGCGATGCATGATCTTGAAATTCGCGGCACCGGCGAGGTGCTGGGCGAATCACAATCAGGCAATATCCAAGAGATTGGCTTCTCGATGTACAACGACATGCTCAACGAAGCCGTACGCGCACTCAAGGCGGGGGTTGAGCCTGACCTGGATGCCCCCTTTAGCGCGGGTTGCGAGGTAAATCTGCACGCCCCCGCCCTACTGCCTGCTGATTTCTGTGGGGATATTCCGGCTCGACTATCGCTCTACAAACGCTTATCAAGCTGTAAAGACGAAGACGATTTAATTGTGATCCAAGAAGAACTCATCGATCGTTTTGGCAAACTACCTGAGCCAGCCCGCACCTTGCTCTCAACCCACAAGATCCGCTTATTAGGCTTGCCCTTGGGGATTCAAAAAATTGACGCCAGCGAGATGCAAATCATGCTGCACTTTAAACAAACGACCACGGTTGACCCAATACGCCTGATTGAACTCGTACAAAAGCAAAAAAATATTCGGTTTGCTGGCCAAGATAAACTACGGGTCGAAATCAAGGGGCTCGACGTCAACGCACGCTGCGACGCGGTACGTACGTTGTTACGCTCACTGGCTTGACGTTGTGACGCTCGTGAGCTGATTGATTCTCGTTGTATAAGTGCGTCGGTACTAAAAAAAGGCTATCTTTTCAGGCGTATTAAACGATCAGACACTTTTTTAGCGATTGAATTGCTAGCAGTTCATACCTCTCAGCTTAGAATTGTTTCAATTCATAATTTTTCATTTTTTGAATCCACTCATGACCACCTTTAATCTCGTTGTGCAATCGCCCGCTTTGGCAAGCGACCTCATTGAGCAGGCCGCTGCGCTGAGCGAGGCCTCTGGGGTGCAACGCATTAGCACCACAGCGGCCCGCCTACTGAAGGTAAACGATAGCGTCGAGACCCGCGCCGAGTTGCTGGCCTGGGGTGAGCGTCACGAAGTGGATACCGCCTATATTGCAGCAGGCAGCCGCTTGGCCGATTGCAAAGTATTGGCGATGGATATGGATTCGACTCTCATCAACATTGAGTGCATTGATGAGATTGCGGCGTTTGGCGGGGTGAAAGAACAAGTCGCCTCAATTACTGAAGCCGCAATGCGTGGCGAGATCAAAGATTTTTCTGACAGCCTGACACGTCGCGTGGCATTTTTAAAAGGGTTATCTGCTGAAGTGTTGCAACAGGTGTACGACCAAAAACTGCGCTTGAATCCA
>CAMCII010000094.1 GCA_945874505.1 Bordetella parapertussis
TGCCGTCGGCCGCATTACTGAAAAAAATGTATGGCAGTTGGTCAAACGCGAAATGCTCGTGACGTTCTTGGTCGGTCTAGTCGGCAGCGCGGTTGCTGCTGTGTTTGCCTGGGGTATTTCAGGCTCAATTCCGATCGCGCTTGTGATGATGGCTGCAATGATCTGCAACATGCTGATTGGCGCTGCGATTGGCGTGCTCGTACCCGTGGTGCGTACCCGCTTCGGAAAAGACCCCGCAATGGGGTCTTCGGTATTGCTAACCTTTGCAACGGATTCGCTGGGTTTCTTTATCTTTTTAGGCTTGGCAACGATATTTTTGCTTTAGGCCACTCGCTGCACTGAGGTCAACACACGATTAACGTGTGTACTCACCCGCTCAGAATCGATCCCATAGACATGTAGTGACACCGCAGGCGCGGGGTCCTCGTGCGAGGCGTTACCCAAGCGATGAATCAGTTCTAGCCCAGCGTGGCCGCAAACACTTTGCCCAGCGATTCGCGCCATGCTGTTAAAGGGGTATGCGTGCCCAGCGGCCGCATCCCAGGCGTAATGGGTTTCACTTAACACGCCGCTTAACACACGATAAGCGCACCAGGTGTAATGCGCGTGTACGGGGCTAAATTGGCCCGGCGACCAAACTAAAGCTACGACAGTGAAACGCCCTTGGGGATCAGCATGTAAGACATGGCGCGAATAGGTTTGTTCGGCCCGAGGCAGATTCAACAAGCCCGCCACCACCCCTGGGACGAGTGCCTGTGTCAAAGCACGATTTAATGCTTGCCGAACACGGTAAGGCACTAAATCAGGGGCCTCGCGGCACGCCTGCGCGAGCGCGGTCGAGCACCCCGGCAGCAATTGATCAAGTCTGGACTTAACCGGATGAGGATAACGCAATGCCTTTGGGCGAGTGTTTAGTGGGGTCATCTGTGATGTGTGTGCCATCACTCTATGTTAGACAAGACGCCAGAGCAATTGCTTGCTTTTTTCTGTCAATATGGCGATAAAAGAGTAATATTTTCTAATATAATTATTTTAACAAGAAAATAATTTCTTTCATCAACCGCGATTATCTTTATCCTCCTTTGAAGTCTCTGACCAAGCAACACACACCAGTTCGTTAAGCCGACCGATAGATGGATAAATACACAACGCTCTATTGCAACGATCTATGGCCCTTGATAAAAAAGACCGAGAAATTCTGCAGCTGCTACAGGCCAATGCAAGCCTGTCGTTAGCCGAGGTCGCAAGTGCAGTCAATCTGACTCAAACACCGTGTTGGCGACGTATTCAAAAGCTGCAAGGCGATGGCATCATTCAAAAACAGGTGGCCCTCTGTGATGCCAAAAAGCTCAACCTCGGGCTCACCACGTTCGTGACCATCCGCACCAGCCAACATAACGAACCATGGATGCAACGTTTTGTGACGGGCGCGACAAGTATTCCTGAAATTGTCGAGATTTATCGTTTGAGCGGCAACTCTGACTATTTGCTAAAAATTGTTGTGCCAGATATCAGCCGCTATGACAGTGTCTACAAGCGACTTATCCGTACCGTTGATTTACTTGACGTGAGCTCGGCCTTCGTGATGGAAACGATCAAGTGCACCACGGCCTTACCACTAGAGTACGCCGAGTAAGCGCAATGCGCGTTTTTAACCAAATGCGCGAAAATCCTCCCCTTTCGGGGGGAGGATGTCACGATTCTGCATCCTTCGCAATCGACTCAGACATCCAGGCTTGCGACAGCGTATAGGTCACCGCCAGGGCAACTGGCCCAACAAAAATACCAATCAAACCGAAGCTCAACAAACCGCCGATGACGCCAGCAAAGATCAGCAATAAAGGCAAGTCAGCACCGCGCTTAATCAGCATCGGTCGCAAAAAATTATCAAGGCTAACAACGATCAGGCTCCAGACCAATAAGAACATTGCCCAGCCGGTATCGCCTTGCCAAAACATCCAACCGACAGCCGGAAACAGCACCAAGCTCGGGCCAATTTGTGCGATACACAGCATCAGCATCACCGCAGATAATATTGCTGCAAAAGGCACACCCGCGATCACCAAACCAAGACCACCAAGTACGGTTTGCACGATCGCAGTCACACCCACGCCCAAAGCCACTGCCCGAATCGCTTGCCCAGCCAACACCATCGCACCTTCGCCACGCTCGCCCGCAAGGCGTCGACCAAAGCTACGCACCATTTTGGCGGCCTCTTCGCCCGACGAATACAAAATCGCAGAGATCGTGACCACCAATAAGAATTGAATCAGCATGCCGCCCAGACCGCCAAACTGCGACAACACCCACCTACCGGTTGAGGCTGCATAAGGGGCAACATGATCCATGAAACCCGTCGCACCACCTGCAATCAGATCAGTCCATGCGGTGTTGATTTTTTCACCTACAAACGGAACATGTTCGACCCACTCAGGCAACGCCGGCAAGCCATTGCTCGCTAGGCTTTTTCCTAACACCATGAATTGGTCTGACTTCTCGGTGATCGTACTAATTGCCCACCAAAGCGGCGCCACCAACAGCAACAACATGCCCAAGGACATCATCAACACGGCTGGCGCGCGTCGCCCACCAAAGGTTTTTTGCACCGCGATTAGCCATGGCCACGTCGCCACGACAAGCATGGTTGACCAAACAGTGGCCGCCAGAAAGGGGCGAAGCACCCATATTGATAGCGCAAGCAACCCGACGATACAAAAGACGGCGAGCGTATTACGGGTTAAATCGTGATGCATAGTTGTCTCTCCGACTGCGATTGTAAATCTAGGTCATGACGAATTCGTGTCACCGTGAACGCCGCTGGGCAAGTTCTAGTCTAGCTTTTGACGACCGCTTTAATGTTTGCCTCAAACGCCCGCAGCCGTTTAAATACAGACAACAACTCAACCATCGAGGCCCAGTTACGCACCAAGACCTGAAAAGAGGTTTGAATACGCTCAAACGAGCGGATTGTTTGCGCAAACATACCCAGGGTCAATGTACCGGCAATCACCGTTGGGCCTAACACCAAAAAAGGCACCACAATCCCGAACTGCAAATACGTGAGCTTAGCGGTATCAAAGTACAAATAGTGAAAAAACAAACGATAGTAGCTTTTTTTAAGCATGCTAAACAATTGCTGCACCACTGGGGCAGAGCCGCGCTGAGTGTCGTCTTCGGCATAAACCAACTCTTTGCGGTAGGCCGCCTCAGCTTTTTGATTGTCGAACTCGAGGCCGGGCAATTTGAATCCGACCAAGGCCAAGATCACGGTTCCCGCCAGAGCGTAGGCGATCGCGGCGTACACCAACGCATGATCCACTTGACCAAAAAATGGAATGTGGTGAACGTTCTTTGAGATCACCCAAAGGATCGGCAAAAACGCAAACAAGGTCAAAACAGCTTCAACAACGCTGGCACCAATCAGTTCGAAGGTGGCTGCGAAACGCTTGGTATCTTCTTGCACGCGCTGACTAGCGCCCTCGACCGATCTGAGTATGGGCCAATACTGCATGTAATAGTCGTTCATGGCTTGACGCCACCTAAACACCCAGTGCTTGATGTAAAAGCCTAACGCAACAACAAGCACCACATACCACAACACCAGTTTAGTCAACGCCCACACGATCGACTCAAAGGCCGACAACTCGACCGAACCAGGTTGCGACAAGCTCTGTTGCATGACATCAAACAGTTCGCCAATCCCTGAATTGAGGGCAACGTCGATTTGCACCTGACAGGCGATTCCGGACACGATCAACACAACGCCCGGCCAAGCCCAGAAAAGATATTGCCTTGATGCAAAAAAAGACTTGAACAAGGCGATCTCTCCCAGTTAAGTGGTCGCCTCGAATAGCGCTATTTAAGTTGACCGTGACACTGCTTGTATTTTTTACCGCTACCGCAAGGACAAGGCTCGTTGCGACCCACCTTGGGCATCATGTTGCGAACTGTCCCTGGATGCTCTGAGGCAGGCGCCGGAACCACTGCCCGCCGCTCACTACCCGCTTGATATTCTGAGTGCTGGTACTCAATCTGTTGCTTCTGCGCCGCTAGCGCCGCAGCCTCTTCTGCCTGCTGCACTTCTTCGGCGGATTGGATACGCACGGTCATCAGCACCTTGATCGCCTCATCACGTACGCGATCAAGCATGTCTGAGAACAGTTCAAACGCCTCGCGCTTGTACTCTTGCTTTGGGTTCTTTTGCGCATAGCCACGCAGGTGAATGCCCTGACGCAAATGATCAAGCGCCGACAAGTGTTCGCGCCACTGCGAATCAATGATCTGCAGCATAATCGAGCGCTCGAAATTAGCCCACGATTCGGCTCCGACAATTTCTGCCTTTTGCTGATAGGCTTGACGCGCAGCAGTCAGCACCTGCTCAAGCACGTCTTCGTCTGTAAAGCTCTTCGACTGTTTGACAGTCTCAGTCAGAGCAACGCTCAGTTGCCACTCAGACTCAAGCGAGAGCTGCAAGGCATCAATATCCCATTGCTCTTCGACCGAGTTTTCTGGCACAAACTTATGAACCAAATCGGTAAATGTGCCATCGCGCAAGCTATCAATCGTTTCAGTAATCGCCTGAGCCTCAAGCACTTCATTACGTTGCGCATAAATCACTTTACGCTGATCATTCGCAACGTCATCGTACTCAAGCAACTGCTTACGCACGTCAAAATTACGACCTTCAACCTTGCGCTGCGCCGATTCGATTGAACGCGACACCATGCCCGCCTCGATTGGCTCACCCTCTGGTAGCTTCAGTCTTTCCATGATCGAGCGCACGCGATCCCCTGCGAAAATACGCATGAGAGGATCTTCAAGCGACAAATAAAAGCGCGAAGAACCCGGATCACCCTGACGGCCAGCACGACCGCGCAACTGGTTATCAATGCGACGCGACTCGTGCCGCTCGGTACCAATTATTCGCAAACCACCAGCGGCTTTGACACGATCATTGAGCGGTTGCCATTCGTGGCGGATCTTTTCGATCTGCGTCACTTTCTCAGCGTCTGACAGCTCGGGCTGTGCGCGAATCAGTTCAACTTGTTTTTCAATACTGCCGCCCAGCACAATATCAGTGCCGCGCCCCGCCATATTGGTCGCGATCGTAATGTGACCTGGCCGGCCGGCCTCAGCCACGATCTCAGCTTCACGTGCATGCTGTTTAGCGTTGAGCACCTCGTGCACAAGCTTCGCTTGATCTAGCAGACCCGACAATAACTCAGAATTTTCGATACTGGTCGTACCCACCAAAACCGGTTGCCCGCGCTCTTGGCACTCACGAATATCTGCCAAGATTGCGTTAAATTTTTCAGGTGCAGACTTAAAGATCTGATCGTTTTGATCGGCACGTACCATTGGGCGGTTGGTTGGCACAATGACTGTTTGAAGCCCGTAAATCTCTTGAAACTCATACGCTTCGGTATCGGCCGTACCCGTCATCCCGGCAAGCTTTTCGTACATTCTAAAAAAGTTCTGAAACGTAATCGAAGCTAAGGTCTGGTTCTCGAGTTGAATCTTGACCCCTTCTTTGGCCTCAACAGCTTGATGCAAGCCATCAGACCAGCGACGTCCAACCATCATCCGACCGGTAAATTCATCAACAATCACCACTTCGCCATCTTGAACGACATAGTGCTGATCACGATGAAACAAAGAGTGGCCACGCAAGGCAGCCATTAAATGATGCATCAACGAAATATTGCGCGGCTCGTATAAGGATTGTCCTTCTGGCAGTAACTGCAAGCGCGTCAGGATGCCCTCAGATTTTTCATGTCCAGCCTCTGAGAGGTAGACCGTGTGATTTTTTTCATCAACCCAGTAGTCGCCTTCTGGCTCAGGCTCGGTTGGCTTGGGCTCTGCAGTCATACGCGTGAGCAACGCAGGGACCGCGTTCATGCGCACGTATAGCTCAGTGTGATCTTCAGCCTGCCCAGAAATGATCAAGGGCGTGCGAGCCTCGTCGATCAAAATCGAGTCCACTTCATCGACGATTGCAAAAACAAGCGAACGCTGGCGTCTGTCTTCAACGCGGTGTTCCATGTTGTCGCGCAAGTAATCAAAACCAAACTCATTGTTTGTGCCATACGTAATGTCGGCACGGTAGGCTTGAATCTTTTCGGCATTATCTTGCTGAGGCACAACCACGCCAACGCTTAGCCCCAAAAATCCATACAAGCGCCCCATCCACTGGGCGTCGCGTCTTGCTAAATAATCGTTGACAGTCACAACATGCACCCCACGCCCCTGCAAGGCATTGAGATAGACGGGCAAAGTGGCCATTAAGGTCTTGCCTTCGCCTGTACGCATTTCGGCAATTTGGCCATGGTGCAATACCATCCCGCCAAGTAACTGCACATCGAAATGACGCATGCCAAAGACTCGAACCCCTGCCTCGCGAACGACAGCAAAGGCCTCGGGTAATAACTGATCTAAGGTTTCACCGGCAACCAGTCTCTCTTTAAAGGCACCCGTTTTAGCCTGTAACTGCTCGTCAGACAGTGCCTGCATTTGAGGCTCAAGAGCGTTAATCTGCAAAACACGGCGACGTAGCTGCTTGAGCAACCGATCATTGCTACTACCAAATATTTTTTTAAGCAGTGAAAACATACGCGTCAGACCCACACAGACCTGTGCAAACTACACACCAGTCGGCGCCAAAAAGAGTTGAGGCAGCTAGCTGCCAGTAAGCGTTGCAGTTTAACGCAGGCGAGGCCTTTCCGTCAGGGTGTCGGCTCAACCATTCCACAGGCTGCGGCTCAACCACCAACAATGGCGGTCTTGCTACCTGACCGGATTAACCCTCGCCGAGCCGTGCACAAGCGGGCTGCCGGTCAAATAGACCCTCGGATCTAACGGTTTGTCGTGCAACCGGACTTCAAAGTGCAGGTGTGGTCCAGTCGACAGCCCTGTCGACCCCACGCGCGCGATCATCTGTCCGCGCCTGACCAAGTCCCCTTTTTTAACCAAAAGTACCTTGGCATGGGCATAGCGGGTCATCAGACCTTCTCCGTGATCAATTTCGATCAGATTCCCAAAGCTGCCGTGGGTTGCAGCGGTTCGCACGATGCCCCCTGAGGCTGCCAGAATCGGGGTGCCCAGCGGTGCCGCAAAGTCTAACCCCTCGTGCACACTGGGCTCAGCAAGAAACGGATGCCGTCGCCAGCCGTAAGTTGAGCTTAGTTGTGATTGAGCGGCGATTGGCATCCCGGTTGGTTGCCTGGCAATCGCTGCAGCCTGCTTGGTCAGCACCAGATCCAGCATGAGAAAGTGTTCTGTCTTTTTAACGAAGGCCGCCTGAAGTGCGCGAACGTGTTGCCCCATCTGCACCAACACTTTAGTCTCGCCACCCGCCCTGGGAGCGGTGATATCGGTGTTTTCAGACACAATTTGTAGATCGACCGCTGGAAACCCCGCCAGCCCAGCCACTCGCCGACTTAGAGTATCCAGTCGTTGATAGTTAGCCTGCAAGACGCCGATCTGGACGGACAGTGAGTCTAATGCCTGCTTGTCCGCATAGGGCGCAGGGTAAACGGCACTTTTACGACGCGGGTCTTCTCGCAAGTGCTCGGCAATAGGGACCTGAAAGACCCGTTGCAGGTTGGCCCAAGCGAACAAAACTAGCGCGAGGACTGCGAGACCACAAAGCAGACACTGAACTAAGCTGAACGACAAGGCACCATGCGCGACCCGCTCGCGAGGCATAATGACTACCTTCATACAAATATCCTTATCACTTATGGTTACGATTCCTCGCAGGCCATCCGGCAACCCCACAAAGGGAGCGCACCTGATCGGATGGCTGGGTCACGATGCACAAGCCGCAAGCGTGCTTGCGACGGCTCAATTGCACCTCAAGCTGCGTGCAGTGGTTGAGCAGGCTTTGCCTGGCACCATGCGTGGGGCGTTTGATATTTTAAAAATCGAACAGAGCACACTGACCTTGATGGTTTCAAGCGCAGCCTTTGCCGCAAAATTTCGCCAATTGTCACCCAGAGTGACTGCTCACATACAGGCAGCGGGCTGGAATCTCTTAGAAATCAAACTACGGGTACAGGGGGGGCTTGGGATCCCAGTCGCTGTTCGACCCCCGAAAGAGGCGCGGGCACTTGACCAGCAAGACTTAAAAACGTTTGAAGCGTTGACTCAGCAGTTACGTCCTGGGCCGCTTGCCGATGCTGTCGCCCGGTTGCTCGCGCACCATCAACCTGTTCAGCCCCAAGAGCTCAAGCCAGCTTCCACTCTTGGCGGAATGCCAGAGGCGCCTGCGCCGCAGACGCGTAGGTGATGATTTCAAAGGCATCTGGCTGCGCTAATAGTTTGAGCGCCAGCTGATTATTCAACGCGTGGCCAGACTTGCATGCCACATAGCGTGCCACCAGAGGCTTACCAATTAAGTACAGGTCGCCCACAGCATCCAGAATCTTATGTTTGACGAACTCGTCGTCGTAACGCAATCCGTCTGAATTTAAGACACGGTACTCGTCCATCACGATGGCATTATCAAAGCTGCCGCCACGCGCCAAACCGGCCGAACGCAAGGCCTCAACCTCGTTGACAAAGCCGAAGGTGCGAGCTCGAGCAATTTGCTTAACATAGGAGTCGGTTGCGAAGTCAATTTCTGCGAAGCTTGCGGTCGAATCGATCGCTGGATGACGGAAATCGATCGAAAACGCAACCGCAAACCCTTCGTGTGGCTCAAGACGAGCCCATTTGGCCTCTGTGCCTTCACCGTCACGCACTTCAATGGGCTTTAACACCCGTAAAAACTGTTTTGCACTGGCTTGTTCTTGGATGCCGGCCGAACGCAGCAGATAAACAAACGTTGCCGCGCTGCCGTCCATGATGGGGACTTCTTCGGCAGTCAAATCGACGTGCAGATTGTCAATTCCTAAGCCAGCAAGAGCTGACATCAAATGCTCAACGGTGGAGACCCTAGCTTGACCGTTGGACAAAACAGACGCCATACGCGTATCTTTCACCATCGCGGCCTGAGCCGGCAAGTCAACAACCTCAGGTAAATCGATGCGATGAAAGACGATGCCGGTGTCTGGGGCCGCAGGGCGCAACGTCAACTCAACCCGTCGACCTGAGTGCAGGCCAACCCCGGTGGTTTTTACAAGTTGCTTAATAGTGCGTTGATGAAACATAGAGCCTAAAAGTAATCTCGTTAGAACTTAGACAATTGTAGCGCTTTTAGCCATTTCTGCACTAAAACCAGCAGGCGATAACACACCTAGGTTGGGGAACCTAGATGCGCAGCCAGCCACCCCACCGGGGCGACTGGCAGAGGGAGCGATGCAAGCGAACCCAATACAGCGTTTAAGCGCCGTTATCAGTCCGCTCCAATCGTGACTTAGTCGGCCTGACGGCGCAAAAACGCCGGTATATCGTAATGCTCCATTCCTGAGGTTTCGAGGGCGCGAACCTGAGCCTGGGCCTGTACGCCACGCCCGCGTATCACGGTTGGAGCGGTGATTTCTGCGCCGTTCGCCATGGTTAAACCATCGGTTCCGTTGCGCAACCCAGCAGCAGCCTCAGGCATCTGCACCAACTTCGGCTTAGCACGACCCAAGCCAGTCGCCACGACGGTGACGCGCAGATTATCACCCATCGACTCATCGTAAGCCGTACCGAAGATCACTGTAGCATCGGCCGAAGCAAAGCTCTGGATATGATCCATCACCGTACGCGTTTCTTTCATTTTGAGTGAGCTGCTTGCGGTGATATTCACCAACACACCGCGCACACCGTTCAAATCCACACCTTCAAGCAATGGGCAAGCGACCGCTTGCTCAGCTGCAATCTTGGCACGATCGGGGCCACTGGCAATTGCCGTACCCATCATGGCCTGACCTTGCTCGCCCATAATGGTTTTAACGTCCTGGAAGTCAACGTTCACATTACCTTCAACGTTGATGATCTCGGCAATCCCCGCACATGCATTGTGCAGGACATCATCGGCAGCTTTAAAGCAGTCGGCCTGAGTGGCATCTTCGTCCATCAATTCGTACAGGTTCTCGTTGAGCACCACGATGAGCGAGTGCACATATTTTGAGAGCTCGTCGATTCCGTCTTCAGACATTTTCATGCGCCGATTGCCCTCGAAAGAAAAGGGCTTGGTGACCACACCAACGGTCAAAATACCAAGATCTTTTGCAACTTCGGCAACAATGGGCCCAGCCCCCGTACCCGTCCCGCCACCCATACCTGCAGTGATAAAGACCATATGCGCGCCCGCCAACGCCGAGCGAATTTCTTCGCGCGCCGATTCGGCCGCCGCACGGCCTTGATCAGGCTTGGCACCCGCACCGAGCCCGGTATTGCCCAACCGAATCTGCACGGGCGCATTGGTTGCAGCCAACGCTTGGGCGTCGGTATTGCAGCAAATGAAATCGACCCCTTGCACACCCGAACGGATCATATGCGAGACGGCATTGCCACCCGCACCGCCTACACCTACCACCTTGATCACGGTGGATTTTTTTGCGTTATCTAACATTTCAAACATCATGATTGACTCCCTCAAGTCGTAACTACAAAACGTTTCTAAAAGTCCCCAACTACGTTATTTAGAAATCGTTTCAAACACGCTGCCGATTACATCCGCACCGAGTTTGAAACGCCTCTCTAGCAGACCGGCAACAGCAAGCAAGTTGCCCATCTGTTTGGCGTCGGATGACGCCAATTCAATGCATAAACCACTCTTTCATTCGGATCAAAACTGCCTTAAAACTACCAGACTGCTGCGT
>CAMCII010000095.1 GCA_945874505.1 Bordetella parapertussis
AGGGCTACATGCCTTTTTGCGCGCTTACTATCATATGAAAAGTGCTGACTGGGTCGCCAATAAACCGTTTCCCTTAACCGCGCTGATCGCAAGCGAGTGGGAGAAACTGCCTCGCTATTATGTGATGGACTTAGATAAAGATATGGCAGAGTCAGTTGCGCCAGAAATGCCTTCGGCGCAAGAAATTGCGGCCTGCCATTGGCTGACTGAAGCTGAACTCAGCGTCTACAGCGAAGAGTATGGTCGCACTGGTTTTCAAGGCGGCTTGCAAGGCTATCGAATCGGTGGGCTTGATCAAGAGTTAAAAATCTTTGCTGGCCGCACGATCGATGTACCGTCGTTATTTATTGGCGGAAAAAGCGATTGGGGCGTTTATCAAACCCCAGGGGGTCTTGAGTCTGTCGAGCAGACACTGACCACGCAATACAAGGGCACAATACTGGTCGAGGGCGCAGGTCATTGGGTGCAGCAAGAACAGGCTGAAAAAGTCAGCAAGATCTTTATCGATTTTTTAGCTGCTGCGTTGTCGCACTAAAGCGTAGCCAACTAGCAAAGCTGGGATTGTGCAAACGATAAAACCTAAGCTGTAACTGTCACTGAGCCCCAGCAGTATTGAAAATACGGTTGGGGCTGTTAGCGCACCGAGTTGGCCAAACGACAACACGCCACCGGTCACCGCACCGCGTTGCCCCTCAGGCGCTGCATTGGCAGTTTCAGCGAGCAGGACGCCGTGCCACGATAAAGCCGTGGCGCTAATGATCGCAGCAACCGTGCCCACCAAAATCGTGGGCCAACCGGCGCTGCACAGACTGAGCGCGATCATGCTGGCACCCATCCCAAATGCCAACACAGCCATGACGATTCTAGGTTGAATATAGCCACTACCAAGTAGTCCCCAGACAATGCGGCCTGGCACAGCAATCGCGACTGCGATCGAAAAGACAAAGCCCGCCGCCACGAGCGTGTAGCCTAGTGTGGTCAGATACACCACAAAATAGACAGTAAAAATAGTTTGTGCCGCGTTAAACGCAAAGCAAGTAAAGGCAAGGTTGCGCAGCGTTTTGGTACCAAGAACTGATTTCAGTGTGGTCGAAAAATCCGACAAACGAAAGGTGCGTGTTGCGATGCGATCATCGTCGAAGAGTTTACGTAATGGCTGCAGCATCAAAGTAAAAACAAGGCACGCTAGCGCCGCAACGAGCATGGTATAGCGCCAGTTAAATGCCTCGGTGAGTTGAGGCCCCAGTAAGCCAGCAAGTAACAGTCCGGCAGGCACTGCCGTTTGTTTAAGCGAAAAAATCAAAGGCATATAGCGAGGCGGCGACACGCGCCCAAGCAGGTGAGAGCTCGCTGGTGTAGAGACGGCGGCGCCTCCGCCACCAATCAATGCCGAAAGCACAAGCATCAAGTGAGAATCAAGTGTTGCCAGCGCCATCCCCAGAGCTAACATCACCAAAGCGATTTGACTCATGCGCAAGGCGCCATAGCGAATGATGAAGCTGCCGCATCCCAGTTGAGTGGCTAACGACGCGACCGCGCCAAGTGAGAAATACACCCCGATCCAAGCAGAATCCAGCATCAGGTCTGAAATCATTGCGGGGGCAAGCACCGCGGGTAAGGCTCGCCCAAGCGCAATAAAGGTCTGCTGAAAAAACATTGCCCCGAGGGCAAGTAAGAGGTGTTTCACAAGAAATCAGTGTTGAAGGTAACGAGGAGAGTGTACGGCTAAAACCGTTGGTGTTTAAACCGTTCTGTTGCGACGCAGCAAATTTGAAGACTGCGGTTGGCCGCCGTATTATTTATATTGTTCTTGAGTCACGGGTCTTGAGGGGCCTGCCCTGTGGTACGCTTTTTCATCGTGACACACCCAGTGCAGCCTCTCTTTCTTGGCAGGTACAAAAGATGAATGATGTTCAATCGCTAGATGTATTAGTCAATCAGAGGCGCATCGATCCCGCAGTGATTTTTGATCCCGACATTGCGCAACGTTATGTTCTGTACGCACATCGTTTAGCTGCGCGCGGCTATGTACAAGCGGCAGTTGGAAATATGGTGATGCGGGTACCGCACGTCAATTACCCGGATGGGGTTTGTTACGTCAAAGCACAAGGGGTCTCCCTTGAAGAGATGACCATTGATGATTTGGTCATTACAGATGTGCTGTTTGGGATTATCTTGTATGGTGATCGTGCAACAACAGTTGGACATCAAATGAATCGTGAGATTCTGCGACTGCGTCCAGATGTACATTGTGTGATTCATTTGCATCACGACGAGACCATTGCGTTTCTGGCGGCCGGCTATGAAAAAATTCGCCCTACCGGATTGACCTTACCCTACCTGATGCAAAAGCCTTTGCAATATTTGCCAGCGCATATCAATGTCGAGGACGATGTCAGTCCAATCAAAGAGTTTATTGCCAACACCAACGCCATTGTGATGAAGCGTCATGGCTTTACCGTTTTAGGACGTACGATTTCTGAATGTTATGCGCGCGTCAATATTCTTGCATCTGAGGTCAAGCGCAATATTATTGCTGAGCAATTGGCGGCAGTTCGCCGTCAAGGGGTTGACTATATTTCAGATGAAGAAATCGGCTGGATGGCCGCGCATGGCGACGCCGTGATGTACCCGGAGCTCAAGAAATGAACAAATTATTATTTGCGCTGCTGCTGTCTTTATTCAGTCATTTATCTGTGTCTGCGCCATGGCCAGAGAAATCGATCAAACTGATTGTTCCGTTTCCGCCTGGCGGTGGCACCGATATCGTGGCGCGCACGATCGCTGCGCAGCTAAGTAGTCGGCTCGGTCAAACCGTTGTTGTTGAAAACCGTCCCGGAGCGGGGGGCACCATTGGTGCAAATGCGGTGGCAACTAGTGAGCCGGATGGCTATACGATTGGGATTGCGACATCTAGCACCCATCCCGCCGCTGTAGTGCTCAGAAACGATCTTCCTTACAACCCCGAGAAAAGCTTTGCACCCATCACGCAAATCGGCAGTACCGCCTACGTGTTGGTTGCCTCACCCGAGTTGCCAGCTAAAAATCTTGAAGAGTTCATTGCTTACGCAAAAAGCAATCCTGGCAAACTAAATTTTGCAAACGTGGGAGCGTCCACGCTAGGCTATCTCCTGAGTCTGCAATTTGAGGCCTTGACAGGGGTCAAGCTGGCCCACATCACCTATAAGGGCTCAGCTCAGGCCTACCCGGATTTGATCGCCGGTCGTGCCTCGGTTTTCTTTGATAACCCGGGTGCCTCAACAGCCTTGATCAATTCAAAAAAATTGAATGCCTATGGCGTCACACTTGTTACGCCCGAGATCAAAGAGGTGCCCCTGTTTTCACGAGCCGGTTCAGCGCTTGGCTTACAAGAGTTTAGTACGCCGTTCTGGTATGGTTTAGTGGCACCTGCTGGCACACCTCGCGTGATTGTTGAAAGAATTCAACAAGAGGTGGCGAACTATCTGGCTAGTGAGTCTGGCAAAACAGAACTGATGGCGATTAGCCTGCAACCTGTCGGCAGTACTCCGATGCAGTTCGCCATGCAGATAAAAAAAGATATGGAAGAATTCAAAGCATTGGCTCTGCGAGTGGAGTTAAAGCCGTAAAGAATGTCCCTGCAAATCAAAGAGACAATAGACATCAATTCGTCATGACCTTTTATCGTACAGTCAAATCAAACAACACAGAATAATATTGAGACGTGATGCATAATAAGTTGATCGGTTTATTGATGGTCATGATGGTTGGACTTGGGTGTAGCGCGCACGCAGCGTGGCCAGACAAGCCGATACAGATGATCGTCGCCTATCCACCGGGCGGGTTTACTGACTCCCTAGCTCGCGCTATTTCCAAGCCTTTGGGCGAAAGGTTGAATCAACAGGTCATTATTCAAAACATTTCAGGCGGTGGCGGCAATATTGGTGCCGCGAGGGCCGCCAAGGCGGCGCCAGACGGGTACACGCTTTATGTTGGCAATAACGCAACCGTTACGATTAACACGCTCGTCTACAAGACCTTGCCCTTTGATCCTTTAAAAGATCTTGAACCAGTGGCCTTGATCGGTGGTAGTCGGGCGATTTTGGTCGTCACGCCGGGGCTAGCCATCAAATCAATCCCTGAATTGATCGCGCTAGCCAAAGCTAAGCCTGGCGTATTGAACTATGGCTCAAGCGGCACAGGCGGTGTCAGCCATTTGGCAGGTGAACTGTTCGATGCAAATCACGGGATCAAAATGACGCACGTCCCTTACAAAGGGACTGCCCCCGCGATGGCTGACTTACTCGGTGGGCAGCTGCAAGTCATGTTTAGCGACACGGCGATTCCGCACATCAACGCCGGTAAGCTCATTGCCCTAGCAATTTCGGGCACAACCCGCTCAAAGCAAGCGCCAAATATTCCGACGTTTTCTGAGTTGGGCGTCAAGGGCTTCGACACCTACACGTGGTTTGGCGTGATGGTGCCTAAGGGAACAGACCCCGCGATCATTCAGAGACTAAACAAAGAGTTGACTGTCGTCACAAAAGACTCCGCGCTGCAGGCTTGGGCAGAGTCGCAGAATGGTGACATGATGACAAGCACGCCAGCAGAGTTCGCTGTTGCGATTCAGGCAGACTTAGCAAAATGGAAAAAAGTCATTGACCAAACTGGAGTGGTCGCTGATTAGGCTGGGTGCCACCCTATGTAGTCTGAGCGACAGGGACACTCAAACAAGCACTGCGCATCTCAAAAGATCATTTGTCGTTGTTAACCTTCGGAGCCACGCATGGCCATCACTTTATATCCAGTTAAAGCAGACTTCATGGCCGAAATCGGCGACGTAGATTTGAGTCTGCCGTTGTCTGATGAAGACCGCACTGCAATTAAAGCGGCTTTTTTCAAATACAGTGTTCTAGTGTTTCCGGGTCAAGAATTGACTTCAGCCCAACACATTACGTTTGCCGAGGTCTTTGGGCCGATGGAGCAAACTATCAATACGTACGCTGACGAGGTCAAAAAGTATCGCATTGATACCCGTATTGCTGACGTATCAAATTTAGGAGACGAAAACGAAATTCTTGCCGTGAACAGTCGTAAGCGGATGTCAGGCCTCGCCAATCGCCTATGGCATACCGACAGCATTTTTAGACATTTACCAGCCTTAACGTCGTTGTTGTACGGGCGTTCGATCGCCCCAGTGGGTGGGCGTACCGAGTTTGCAGACATGCGTGCGGCTTACGATGCTTTGCCGTCTGCGACTAAAACCAAACTCGAAAAGATGATCGTTGAGCACTCGATTTTTCATTCGCGTGCAAAACTTGGCTTTACTGACTTTACCGAAAAAGAACGCGCTTCGTTGCCGCCGGCCAAGCAGGTGATGGTGCGCACGATTCCTGAAACAGGGCGACGCAATTTGTATCTTGCCTCGCATGCGATGCGAGTGATCGGGATGTCTGATGAGGACAGTGAAAAGTTATTTCAAGAGCTCACTGAACACGCAACACAGCCGCAATTTGTGCTGTCCCACCGTTGGCGTGTGAATGATTTGGTGATGTGGGATAACCGTTGCACCATGCATCGGGGGACAGATTTTGATGATTGGCGCTGGAAGCGCGATGTGCAGCGCGCGACCGTATCTGATATTGGCAATACGGTCGAGCTTTCTGCTTAAAGATGTGTTGATAACGCTTGCGAGGGAGCGCTGGCGTGAATCACGCCCTTGTTCCAGTTGTCGACGTACTCTTCGATAGAAAGTGCCCAGCCATTGGCCATGTTTTCATCAAAGTATTCGAATAACAGGCCGTCGACTGCGGTCATCGATAGCAGGATGGTTCCTCCGTCTGGGCCGCCGTGTTCGTCATGTGGCAGTGCGTCAGCTGCAGCTAAGGCGTAGTCGCCTTTTTTTCGGTGGATTTTTTTTGTCGTGCCATCTGGCAGCATCTCGGTTAAAAACTGCTCGCCTTCTAAGACGAGGGTGACCGTAGACGCAAGGTGGCGATGACGGCGACAGTGACCACCCTTGCCGTAACGAAGCAGCATATCGAGGCGTCCGCTAGGCAAGTCATAGCCTAGCAGGCTGTACTCAAAATCGATATAAAAATCCGGATCGCTGGTGTCATGCACGTGACGCCACTCGACATTTGTTAGATCAAAGCTTGTTGAAATCACGGGCATGAGGGATCTCCGTCGTTATGGTTATTCAGGCTGAACACCTGCGTCGCGCAGGATTTTGACGTAAGTTGCCGCTTGCTCTTTGGTGAAGGCGCCGAGTGCTTCAGGCGTCGAACCTTGAACTAAAAACTGCTTTTGGTCGAGCTGCTCTTTGATATCCGGGCGATTCAATACTGCATTAATCGCGGTATTCAAACGCGTAACCAATTCAGCGGGCAAGTTGGCTGGGGCGTACAAGGCTGCCCATGACTGAACTGAAAATCCCTTGATGCCAGCCTCGGCAAAAGTCGGTACGTTGGGTGCGAGTGCCGAGCGACTCGGGAGCGTGATCGCAAGCATTTTGAGCTTACCTTCAGCTGCATGTACGCCAGCGGTGAAAGGGGTTGAAATCATCAGTTGCACGCGATTGGACACCAGATCTATAACAGCAGCTGGTTCACCCTTGTATGGCACATGCAGCATCTTCAGATCGCCGGCTAGTGACAAAATTTGAGCGGTTGCCACAATACCTGTGGTGTTGCCAGTGGCATAGGCGAGCTTACTCGGGTTAGCCTTTGCATAGGCGATGAGTTCAGCGATGTTGTTAACCGGTAGCTGCGCGTTGGCATACAAAAAGAAGGTGTATCGGCCAATCATTGAAATAGGAGTGAAATCGCGGATGGGATCATAAGGCGGTTGTTTGCGTAGAGCGGGTACAGCAGCCATTGGGCTGTTGGTTGCCACAAGCATCGTGTAGCCATCGGGTGCCGCTTTGACGACTTCTGTCGCAGCCAGAGCACCATCGGCGCCGGCTTTGTTTTCGATAATCACTTGTTGCCCAAGGCTGGCGCTTAAACCATTGCCAAGAATGCGTGCGACCGTATCAGTGGCAGAGCCCGCCGGAAAAGGCACGACTAAGCGGATAGTTTTATTAGGGTACTGAGCGGCAGCTGTTTGGGCGAGGGTCGCCAACAGCAGCGTGGCGATTAGTTTGGTTACGACATTACGCATTTTGATCTCCAAAGGGTATTTTTTGGGTGGGCTCGAGGCAGAACGCAATCACTATTTAGCTCGAGCCATTCATCCAATCTGGCGAAGTGTAAACCGAGAGTTCGAAAATACAAGGTATTGTTGACTTTGTTGCAGGCAGTTATGTTTGGCTAGAGTTGACGTTTTTTCGTTTGACATCTTCCCCGCCCTCAGTCGATGACTGCCGCTCTCGCGGAAAGGGCGGGGATTCCTATGGTGCTCAGGCAAAGGTTGCCTGAGTCACTTCGGTGGACTCCTGTTGCTGACAGCATCCATGCACAGTTCACTGGGTGCCGGTGACTTCAAGCATGATCTCGTTGCGTCGCAAAAACCAAAGTGTCCAAGGCGGATCATAGCGGGCCAGCGAGGGTGTGCCAACAGCCGTCAGTTTTTGCTGAGCGATAAAGGCGCGCAACACGGTGGTTTGTTGTTCGACATCGTTGTCGTCGACTAGCCCCGAAAAACGTACGACAGCAAGTCGCTTGGGTGGTAAAGGGACAAGTCGAACCTTTGGATCATTCGGTGTTGGCAGAGTGTCAAGTGTGTAGCTGGCAGGCATAATGAAACGAATGATCCAGCCCGAAGGGTCAGGGCTTTGCATGACGGGTGCGGTCATAGCGATTTTTTCATTAGGCGATTCGTTTTGAATCACTGGTGCCGTCATGGCAATACTCTGTTTGCGCGTGTTACCGCCAAAAATGTATCCAGCCAACAAGCGAAACCCAGCGCTGGCGGCCTCGCTACGCTCTCCGGACACGGTGACCTCGGCCGCGATCAAAGCGGGGTATTCTCTGATTTCAAAGGGTGTCTCTTGCAAGATGCTTCGATAAGAGGGTTCTTCAGTCGCCATGGCGATACCTGTTAGCGTTGACAGCAATAAGAGAGTGCACAACAAAAGTTTTTGTATCATGATGTCGATTAAGTAGTGAAGGACATTCGCATAGTCTAACTGCTAAGGTTCATTATGCCGTCTCTCAGGAGCAATCAATCGATTGACACGGTGGTTTGGCGCAAGCTTGGCTTAGCCCTTGTCAGTATGGTATCTGGTTTGGTAATTTGCCTGAGTACCCCATCGGCCAAGGCGACAGAGCTTCCGGCTGCAGCAAAGTATTTTCTTGCCAATACCTACCTCATAGATATCGGTCAGGGTTCGCAATTGTCGCAAGTGATGCGCGCCTCGCAAACTGGAGGGTTCGAAACCGCGAGCGGAAACTGGGTCAGCTTTAAGGGTTGGTATTCGACGAATTGGACAGACTCGCGTTTAGCAATGATGACCCAGTTGACCCCTTGGCTTGGTTTGATTTGGGGTGCTAGCACGGGCGAATTTGGTGAAAAATATACGATCGATCCAAGCGTTAAAGTCGGTTTGGTTGTTCGTCATGAATTTGCCAAGAACTCAAGCTTATCTTTCAAGGCAACCACGACTCTCGGCGGAAGTTTAAGAGAGAAATCGTGTATCGCAGATTACGGTGAAATCGGCGGGCAACAAAAAGTGAACTGCCGTTTGGCGGCAACGCCGCTTGCACCCACTGATACCTTGCAATACCTGTACAACATGAAGCCACTCAATTCTTATTTTCTGTCCCTTCAGTACTCACTTTCCTTTTAGAAATTTACCAATCGATGCGAGACTAGTGCCATGACGATAATTAAACAGACTCTTTCGATGACTGCGCTTAGCCTTTCAATGTCAATGTCAGTGTTTGCGACTGCGACTGCGCAACAGGCGTGGATGAGCCCCGAGGTCGGTACGGCTTGGTCACAAGGCTATTTAGGTCAAGGCGTTCGAATCAATATGATCGATGATTTCGGTTCGACCTGTGAGCGAGCCTTTGCAAGATGCCATGGCGCTTGGACGACTTGGCAGGCGCAGTCGGTGGCGCCTCGAGCCTCGGTGGTCACGCATGAGGCGGTCACGGGGGTCGTTGGACTCGTTGCCTCGACGTTAAATGTGTTCAACTTGTCGTATAGCTTTTATAGCAGCCTGACTTCTTTTCCGACTGAGCTGGCTTTATTAGGCTATGCGCAAAGCGGTAGAGCAGTGATTGTTAAGGCTGCCGGTAACAGCAGTATCCCAGTCGGTGCGGCGGTGCCATCGGGCGAGTACCGTGGCAGGGTGGATAATTTGGCAGTGAGTCTAGCTGGGCAGCCTTCTGCAATCTTGGTGGGCGCCCTGGCAAAGAACGGTACTCCGGCAAACCCCGCGTCAATGGCCAGCTATTCAAATGTGGCAGGTACGAGCCCTGTTGTACAAAGAAATTTTTTGGTGGTTGGTGTTGACAGCAATGCCATGGGAGGGCTAGCCGGAACCTCGTTTGCGGCCCCTATTGTTTCGGGTTATGCAGCAATCGTCGGAAGCAAGTTCACGTCGGCTAGCGCAACGGCAGTGGCGAATCAATTGTTGAACACAGCTAGAACCGATACCGTCACGGGTTATCACGCGGCGATCTATGGGCGCGGTGAGGCGAGCTTAACTCGAGCCTTAGCGCCAGTCAGTATCCGCTAATTGTCACGACTTTGACTGGTTTAGCCAGTCTGTTCAAATTCTCTGTTATTGATGAAGGAAGGCCATGCAACCACTCAAAGGCATTAAAGTCGTCGATCTTAGCAAAGTGTTGGCTGGGCCACTTTGCGCACAATATCTGGGCGAGCTAGGTGCTGAGATCATTAAAATTGAGCCTGTTGGCCAGGGTGATGACACCCGTGGTTGGTTACCACAGACGAAGGGTCAATCGGCAATCTTTATGGCGGTGAACCATAACAAACGTAGTTTGGCGCTCGATTTAAAAACTCAAGCGGGTCAAAAGATTCTGCACGAGCTGGTGCAAAGCGCAGACGTTGTTTTGCAAGGTTTTGGCGGTGGTACCGCTGGCAAGCTTAAAGTTGATCATGAGACCTTAAGCGCAATTAATCCAAAGCTGATCTACTGCGAAATTTCAGGCTATGGGCGTGCAGGGCCACTTGGAGACGAACCCGGCTATGACGTCATGCTGCAGGCGTTTAGCGGCATGATCAGCACAATGGGTGCGCCGGAGGGCGCCTATGCCCGAGCAAGCTTTTCGCCGGTTGACATGGGCACCGGCATGTTAGGGCTCAGTGGTGTGCTGGCAGCGCTGCTCGAGCGTGGGCGAACTGGCAAGGGTGTTTACCTTGAGCTGTCATTGCTCGATACCTCCCTTGGTTTTTTGACCTATATGGCACAGAGCTACTGGCAAAGCGGAATCGATCCTAAGCCGATGGGGACGGGTCATCCCTCAATGTGTCCCTACCAAGTCTTTGAAACGGCCGATCAGCCGATCATGCTTGGCGCCGGCAACGATGCGCAATGGCGACGCTTTTGCTCAGTCGCGGGCTTAAAAGAGCATGTGGATCGCCCAGATCTTGCGACCAATGCGCTACGTGTTAAAAATATGAGTACCACCGTAGCACTGGTGCAGACAAAGATGAAAAGTAAGACGCTTGCGCAGTGGCTTGAGTGCTTAAGTCAAAACGGAGTACCCGCTGCACCTATCCATAAGCTTAGTGAAGCCTTGGCGCATCCTCAAGTGGCGGCTAGAGGGTTGATTATTCAAACCGAACACCCAACGGTAGG
>CAMCII010000096.1 GCA_945874505.1 Bordetella parapertussis
AACGCTGCGACCTCGGGTTGCATCACAAGCGCAAAGCGCCACGCGCGTAACGCTGAGTGATCGGGCGCACAGACTGCAGCCGCGAGCATTTGTTGTAACTGCTCAACATTAGGGCCTGGGGCCTGTACAAGCTTTTGTGAACGGCGCGTAGTCAGTAGCTGAGCGTTTGTGAGCGAAGTCATTTGCGTAACACCTTGAACACTAAAAAAAGAAATTAGAAAAATACTGATCTAAACACAACTCAAAAGCGGACTGACAGACACCGTTTGAACAAACTCTACAGAAAAAAACCCTGCATCACGAGCTTGAACAAACTCTACAGAAGAAAACCTGCATCACGAGCTTGAACAAACTCTACAGAAAAAAGCCCTGCATCACAGAAGCGATGCAGGGCTTAGTGAACGACCGCCTGCCGAAGCAGACAAGGTCATTCAGTATTACAGCACTTGAATGTTGGTTGCTGATGGGCCTTTAGCGCCCTGACCAATTTCAAAGCTAACTTTCTGATTTTCTTCGAGAGTTTTGTAACCACTCGAGCGAATTTCAGAATAGTGAGCGAACAGATCTTTGCCGCCGCCGTCAGGCATAATAAAACCATAACCTTTTTCGGCATTGAACCACTTCACGACACCAGTTGCCATTTCAACTTCCTTGATAGATAAATAACGGGCAAAGACGCCCAACGTGCTAGATGGTCAAGGAAGGGATAGACACCACTGATTACCACTAAGGGCGACCGACTAGGGACAAAAACCGCGTCGCTTGAGAATCTTGCATACAAAGTGTAGAGGCGAAGTGCCCTAGAGTCAAACACTTACAGCGGTTTTTTGCCCTTAAATCGCTGAAATTGTGGTTTTCTCTACATTTTGGGTATGAAAGCAACAAAATAAGTGATTTCTCTAAGAATCTGGCTCAATTTCAAAAAAAAACACTAGGTAACTATCCCTACACTTTCAGTATTGGCTGAACAATAGGGATACCGCAATGAAAGTCATCGTTTTAGGTGCAGGTGTGATTGGTACAACCAGTGCGTATTACCTCGCACGCGCAGGTGCTGAGGTCACTGTGATCGATCGTCAGGGCTGTGTTGCCAACGAAACCAGCTTTGCCAACGCTGGGCAAATCTCACCTGGCTACTCAACCCCGTGGGCCGCACCGGGCATCCCCTTTAAAGCCTTTAAATGGATGTTCTCTAAGCATGCCCCTTTGGCGATCAAGCTAGACGGCAGCCTGTGGCAACTACGCTGGATGGCGAACATGTTGCGCAACTGCACTGCCAGCCGCTACGAACTTAACAAAGAGCGCATGATGCGCGTAGCCGAGTACAGCCGCCACTGCCTCGACACGTTGCGCGCAGACACTGGGATCCAATACGAACAGCGCTGCGGGGGCACCTTGCAGTTGTTTCGCACCCAAGCCCAGATGGATGCGGTGCAACGCGATATTAAAGTCTTAGAAGAATGTGGCGTGCCTTATGAGCTACTTGGCGCATCGCAACTCACCTCGGTCGAACCGGGCCTGCGACGCGCGCAAGGCCTGCTCGCGGGCGGGCTGCGTTTGCCCAATGACGAAACCGGCGACTGCCAACTATTTACCACCCGCCTAGCGACATTGGCACAAGAGCTGGGCGTGCAATTTCGTTACAACACAGCAGTTGAGCAATTACTCACTGAGGGTGGCCAAGTCACAGGTGTGCGCACCGCGCACGAGGTTCTAAAGGCGGATCGCTATGTCTTGGCATTTGGTAGCTACACGCGTGATTTACTCGCGCCTCTGAATATTGATCTACCCGTGTATCCCGTTAAGGGCTATTCGCTGACGGTGCCTTTGACAGACGAGTCTCTTGCACCACAATCTACCGTTCTAGACGAAACTTACAAGGTCGCGGTTACGCGCTTTGATAATAGGATTCGCGTGGGCGGCATGGCCGAGCTAAGCGGCTTTGATTTAAGCTTAAAGCCGCAACGTCGGGCGACGCTCGAAAAAGTCGTCACTGAATTGTTTCCGGGCGGCGACGTCAAAAATGCGACATTTTGGACAGGACTTCGACCCATGACCCCAGATAGCACGCCAATTATTGGCGCGACGCCCTTATCCAATCTGTTTTTAAATACGGGTCATGGCACGCTTGGCTGGACGATGGCCTGCGGTTCAGGCAAACTGATTGCAGACTTGGTGACGGGCCAGCGCCCCGAAATCAGCACCGATGGCTTGGCGATCAGTCGTTACCAAACAACGACTCAACCACCCTTGCAACGGCCGACTTCGGTGCCTGCTTAGATTTCAGAATATATTGTTGTGTGGCCTGGGATTGATTTGCTCGCACCACACAGCACGCTTTAGTCAGGCTAGAGCGCAAGCTCAGGCTTTGTTGCCAAGAGCTGCCTCAGCGTAACAAACATATATTCAGCTTTATAGACCTTTATTTTTTGTGATTTTTTGATGACACGCCCCTCAAAAGCCCTCATTAACCTTGCCGCCCTGCGTTCAAACTACCTAACCGCCCGCAACTTGCATGGGGGTCGCGCGCTTGCGGTCGTCAAAGCCAACGCCTACGGGCACGGTGCTGTGCCTTGCGCTCAAGCCTTGGCAGATATCGCAGACGGCTTTGCCGTTGCCTTTGCCGCTGAGGCGTTTGAACTTCGCGAAGCTGGCATCACCAAGCCTATTCTGGTCCTTGAAGGCTGCTTTGATCCTGACGAACTCCTCGCCGCACACAAGGCCAACCTCTGGGTCGTCATCCATCAAGAGTCACAATTACGTGCGCTTGAAACCGCGCCGATAGATGCCCACAGCATACGTGTGTGGCTCAAGATAGATTCGGGCATGCACCGCGCCGGCTTTGCGCTCGAAGCTGTGCAAGGCGCCTACGCACGCCTTGAAGCCTGCCCTTCGGTCGCCTCGATCACGCTCATGACGCACTTTGCCCGCGCTGACGAACCCGACAGTGATGCCACTACCAAGCAGATCACTGCCTTTCACGAGGCCACCGCTGGCTTGCCTGGCGATCGCAGCTTAAGCAATTCAGGCGGCATCCTTGCCTGGCCGACCGCACGCGGCACCTGGGTCCGGCCCGGGATTTTGCTGTATGGGGCTGATCCGTTGCCAGTGAAACCGGAAATTTCGACAAACAGCGCTGACTCAATGCCGCGTGGTGCAACTCAGCTGACGCAAAACGCCGACCAACTACTGAACCCAACTTACCAACTCACCCCGGTCATGTCTTTAGTGAGCGAAGTGTTTGCCATCCGCACACTCGAACCTGGCGAAGCTTTGGGCTACGGTGGCACCTTTGTTGCTACGACCCCCATACGCGTTGGCTTGGTCGCGATTGGCTATGCTGATGGCTACCCTAGGGTCGCCCCGACCGGCACCCCCATCGCAGTGGGTGGTGTACTCACCCGCACGATCGGCCGTGTCTCGATGGACATGCTCACCGTTGACCTAACCGATTTACCTCAAGCAAGCATCGGCAGCCCTGTCGAGTGCTGGGGCAAGCAAATCGACGTTAACCAAGTTGCCCAACAAGCTGGCACGATTTCGTACGAGCTGCTGTGCAACGTTAAGCGCGTGCCGAGGGTGTATACGAACTGACCTCGTTAGGTCGTCAGCTCCTGGCTATCGAGCATTTCATTGACCCAGCCCAAAGGCAATGCCCACTTCTAATAGTCAATCTCTTTTGCAAAATAATATAGTTATATTTTACGAGCAATATGTTTCCTTATAAGATACAAAAAGCACGTAAAATATAATTTATATTATACTAAGCACTTCAAATGTCTCCTTTCAGGAAACAAATTGCTCGAAAAATATAATTTACAAACTAAAACGCTTGGCCCACGCGCAGCGCAACTATTTGTTGAGTTAAATGAATTGCGCCGATCTACGTTCACTTTGACAGATGTCGGCTCGATCACCCACCTTTCGCCTGCGGCGGCCCGTAATCTCGTACACAAGGCACAGCAGCGTGGCTTGGTAACACGACTAAAACCTGGTTTGTACAACCTAGTGCCCTTCGATCTAGGCCGCGCCACTGAGCATATCGACAGCCCATACTTAATCGCGCGCGCACTGGTGGGTGACAAGCCATACTTCCTGTCGCACGGCACTGCACTTGAACTTCACCGTATGGTGACTCAACCAAACCTCACTGTGTACGTATCATGCACACGGCGCGTGCGTCCACAGACCGTTGGTGGCTATGACTTTCGGTTTATCCACATCACTTCAGAGCAAGAATTCGGCGTGATGAAGCACTGGATCGACAAAGAGCGCTTTGTACTAATTAGCGACCAAGAGCGCACAATCATTGACGGGCTTCGACACCCCGCATTTGTCGGCGGCATCACCGAAGTCGCCAAAGGCTTGTGGATGAAGCGAGACACACTGAACGCCGAACGACTTGTAGACTACGCACAACGCTTAGGTGTCGGCGCTGTCGTGCGCCGCCTCGGCTACCTGCTAGAACACTATGGCTTGGCTGGTGCAGCTGCGCTAGAACCCTTGCGCACTATGCTGACGGCCACATACCAGCGCTTTGACCCATTGCTCCCCACCGAGGGGATATTTCTCTCGAGATGGCGGCTCCAGCTAAACGTGACTCCCGAAGAACTAGATGCAGTCAGGCTTGGCTAATGATCCCTCAACGCAATATTTCCCGGATATCGAACGCACTAAGGAGTGCCGGCGGGCGACGCATTCCTGAAGCTGTCATCGAACGCGATTACGTACTGGCCTGGTTCTTGAATGGCCTGGCCGGTCATCCGTTGCGCGAGGTACTAACCTTCAAAGGAGGTACGGCTCTGCGCCGCTGCTGGCTCAAAGACTACAGATTTTCCGAGGACTTAGATTTCACACTAACCAGAGAAATTACCCTACACCGCGATTTACCCACCACTGCGACCTGTTAATGGGATAATGCGCAAAATTCACAAGACTTGATTATTTATGCCAACACTGCAACTTGCCACCTGGAACGTCAACTCCTTAAAAGTACGGTTGCCACAGGTTTTGGCGTGGCTTGAAGCCAACCCAGTTGATGCCTTATGCCTGCAAGAGCTCAAACTTGATCACGACAAGTTTCCACTTGAGGCGTTTACTGCCATTGGTTATCACGCGGGCTGGGCAGGCCAAAAAACCTATAACGGGGTCGCGGTGCTGTCGCGTCAACCCGGCGCAGATATCACCCGCAATATCCCTGGCTTTGAAGACCATCAGCAACGTGTGTTGGCTACCACCCTGCCCTATGGCGACAGCACCATTCGCGTGATCAGCGCCTATTGCCCCAACGGCCAAGAGGTTGGCAGCGAAAAGTACCTTTACAAGCTTGCCTGGTTCAAGGCCTTCGAGGCTTGGCTCGTAACCGAAAAGCAACAACACCCCAATATCGCGGTGCTTGGCGATTACAACATTGCCCCCGTTGACGCCGACGTCCACAATCCCGAAAAATGGATTGGGCAGATTCTGGTCTCAGAGCCTGAACGTGCGGCATTTCAATCTTTACTGGCGCTCGGGTTCACCGATGCGTTTCGCTTGTTCGAGCAAGCACCCAAATCCTTTAGCTGGTGGGATTACCGCATGAACGGTTTTAAGCGTAACGCCGGCATGCGCATTGATCACGTTTTATTGTCAGAGTCACTGGTGCCTAGCTGTACCGCCTGTGTCATCGATAAAGGGCCACGCGCCCTTGAACAACCCTCAGATCACACGCCTGTGATCGCGACTCTCACCTTGAGGTAGGCGCAGATGACCAACGCTTTGGCCCTGCCACTCGATCACCTCGTGATCAATACGCATTTTGAAATGAATGCTGCCCAAGCTATCTTTGAGCAACTTGGTTTTACCTTGACACCACGCGGGCGCCATAGCCTGGGCTCGATCAATCACCTCATGGTGTTTGACAACGACTACTTAGAGCTGATCGGCCTGCCCAGCGATGGTGGCCTTTTGCGAAAAGACGTTCTTGAAAGCCCTGTTGGCATCGACGGGCTCGTCTTCCAAACCTCTGACGCGGCACGTACGCATCAGTTGTTGCAAGCAAACGGCTTAGCCGTGCAACCCGTGCAAGCGTTTACACGCCCCGTTGAGCTTGACGGCGTCGTATCTGAGGCGCGGTTTGAAACCGTGCGCTTTGAGCCGGGTCAATTTAACGCCGGGCGCTTGTATTACTGCAAACATTTCACCCCTGAATTGGTGTGGCGCAAAGAGTGGCAAGCCCATGGTAATGGTGTAAAGGCAATTTCTGGTTTATTGATTGTTTGCGAATCACCTCAACAAGAAGCAACGCAATATGTAGCCGCTGCCGGTGGCGTCGCTGTCACAGGCGCACACGGCGAGTATCGTGTGCGCGGTGCACAGTACAGCTTGGTGTTTGTGACTGCGGCCCAGTATGCCGAGTGCTTTAGAGGTTTAACCTGCGTGGGGGGTAAGCGCCCAAGTTTTTTTGGAGCGATCGCACTTCAAACGTCATCGTTAGCGCCGTTGCGTCAAGCGTTGAAGCGTATGAAAAAAAACGGTTTACACACCATGACTTGGCGCGAGCAAAACGGACGTATCGCTGTGCAAATTCCAGGATTTAATACCTTGCTAGAGTTCGTTGACAGGGACATCGTTTAAGGTTGTGACCCCAGCCTTTGTGAATTTCGGATTTCGGATTTCGGATTTCAGATTTCGGGTTTCGGGTTTCGGGTTTTGAGTTGTAAGTTTTGAATTCGTTTCAAGTTTTGAGCGCGCGAGTCGCTTTCGTTTAACGCTTTTTTATTTTTAGGATATAGATTATGTTCAAAATTTGGGGTCGCATTACTTCTATCAATGTTCGCAAAGCCGTCTACGCAGCGCAAGAACTTGGCCTTGAGTTTGAACGCATCGATGCAGGCGGCGTCTTTGGTGTCGTCAAAACGCCTGAATACATGGCACTCAATCCAAACTCAGTCGTCCCCACCTTGGTTGAAGGCGACTTTGTGCTTTGGGAGTCAAATGTCATCGTGCGCTATTTATGCGCCAAGCACTCGCAGGGCAAACTCTACCCAACCGACCTGCAAGAACGTTTTAACGCTGAGCGCTGGATGGACTGGCAACAAACCACCTTTTCCCCGTCAGGTCGCGATGCGTTTTGGCAACTGATTCGTATTGCTGAGCCCGAGCGCGACATGAAAAAAGTCGAAGCCTCAATTGCCTCAACCGAAATCTTGCTCGATCGCCTTGAACAGCATCTCAGCAAAAATGTGTTTATCGCAGGTGCCAATATGACAATGGCCGATATCCCACTCACCTGTGAAGTGCACCGCTGGTACGGTCTGCCAATTCCACACAAACCACGCCCTTACATCGAGGCATGGTATGCAAAAATGCTGGCTCGACCGGGCGCTAAAAACGTACTGACTTTGCCTTTGACGTAACAAGATGACATCCTACGCAAACACTTTTTCTCGTTCAAAAATAAGTTTTTGACAACTTCGTTCATCATTCGTTTTTTAATTATTGAGCTTACCTCATGCCAACGAACAGTCGTGCGAAAGTAGTGGTTTTTAAAGCTATCGAAGAGTTATTTGAAGATCAGTCTCTTTCAGTTTCCGACGATACAGCACTGCTCGGCACCGAGAGTGCGCTCAGCTCAATGCAGTTGGTCGAGCTTTGCTTAGCCCTTGAAGATCACGCTGCTGAGTTGGGTTTTGACTTTGACTGGACATCCGAAACTGCCTTATCAAGATCTCGCAGCATGTTTAGAACGGCGGGTTCCTTAGCCTTAGAGTTTTCCCGTCAGCAGGATGAAAAGAAATGATTGTCGTGACGGGGGCAAGTCGCGGCTTGGGAAAAGCAATTTGCGACAGGCTCCTGTCTAAAGGGGTGGCCGTATTCGGCCTTGCCCGAAATGTCGAATCATTATCGTTTCCCTCCATGGCGTGCGATGTATCTTCTTATGAGGACATCAAAGCGGTGGTCAAAAAACTGAAAGCCGATGGTGCGAAAGTTGCTGGTCTCGTGAATGCGGCCGGCATCGCTTCAATGAATTTGGCAGTGACGACGCCGCCGCAGGTCTCGCAAAATATTATTCACACGAACTTACTTGGCACCATTTATTGTTGTCAACTGCTCGTGCCCTTCATGTTAAAAAATCATAGCGGTTCGATCATCAATTTCTCGTCAATTGCGGTCGCGTTAGGCTTGAAAGGCGAATCAATTTACGCAGCTTCAAAAGCAGGCGTCGAAGGGTTCACACGTTCTTTTGCCAGAGAAGTGGCAAGCTTTAACGTGACAGTGAATTGCATCGCGCCAGGCCCAATTGATACCAGTATCCTGAAAGGCGTCACCGCCGCTCAAATTCAAAATATTGTGTCTCAGCAAATCATACCCAGGCAGTTCACCCCAGACGCGGTGAGCGACTTGGTCGAACTCCTTTTAGATGCGCGCAGCCGCTCACTCTCTGGCGAAGTTTTACACGTCGGTGGTGCCTAATGAAACTCATTGAACGTCTGTCTGAGTTTTGGGCTGGCTCTGACGATCCATTTATGCTGTACCGTGGCCATTCGCTCAAATTTTCACAAATTGCTGCCGAACAGCCCGTTGATTTATCAAAGATTACTCAAGGCGATGTTGTCGCGCTAATCGGTGATTTTGACCCCTCTTCGATTTTGACTTTGTTGCGCTTAATAGATCTAGGGGTTGTGATCGTTCCGTTAACTGTCGACACAGCGCACGAACATGAGTATTTCTTTGAAGCCGCCTTAGTTGACGTCATTATTCATGACGGCATCGTCACGCGTCGCGCGCACGACCAGACGCACCCCTTAATCGACTCGCTTCGGGTAGGCAAACATGCGGGTCTGGTACTTTTTTCAACGGGAACAACCGGCCGGCCCAAAGCAATTTTGCACGATTTAACGCAATTTTTGAAACGCTTTGAAACGCCACGCGCACCCTTACGCACACTTAATTTCTTACTGTTCGATCACATCGGTGGACTCAACACCCTTCTACACACGCTCTTCAATCGAGGCGTTGTGGTGGTACTCGAAACCAGAACGGTTGCTTCAGTGCTTGAGACTTGTCGTAAATTTTCGGTTGAAGTGTTGCCAACTACGCCAACCTTTTTGAGGCTCATGTTGATGAGCGGCGCTATTCCGAGTCAGATTCCTCCGTCTTTGAAGGTGATCACTTACGGGACTGAGCGCATGGATCAACCCACACTTGATGAATTGTGCAGACTATTACCGTCTGTCGATTTCAGACAGACCTTTGGCATGTCTGAATTAGGTATTGTGCGTGTCAAGTCGGAAGCACGCAACAGTCTGTTCATGAAGATTGGCGGCGAAGGCGTACAAACCAAAGTGCTTAACCAGGTATTACATATACACTCTGAGACCCGAATGTTGGGCTACCTGAATACAGACTCACCCTTTGATTCTGACGGCTGGTACGACACAAAAGATATCGTCGACGTGAAGGACGGCTTCTATAAAATCACAGGCCGAGTCGGCGATATGATCAACGTAGGTGGTTTAAAGTTCATGGCCTCTGAGATCGAACGTGTTGCGCTAGCGTTTCCAAATATCTATTTGGTTCAAGCAACGGCTAAACAGAATCCTATTACTGGCCAACACGTCGAACTGTCAGTGCAGCCCACAACAGAGGGTGCGGTAGACAAGCATTTACTCTTGAGCTTTCTGAAAGAAAAATTACAACCCCATATGGTCCCCAAGCGTATACGCCTTGAAAGCGTCGCGGTGGGACATAGATTTAAAAAGGCCTAACGGATGCGCTCGCACCCCAAGACGGAATCTGCAATTCATCTTGACTGGATCATCTGCCGAGACCAGACAAGCTTTATGGCTCACTTCGAAAGCTGGAAGCACGGCTTAAAAACAGCCTTCAACATCGACAAAACACCTGAATCACTACTCAGGCGGTATTTTTTAGAGACGCCTCTTGGCCCACCAGTCATCATTCTTGGGCTGAACAAAGAGACCGTTGTTGCAAGCTCGACTCTGGTCCCGCTCGCGCTTAAAGACCCAAACAGCTCAACCGTCTACAACTACTTGCAATACATTGCCGCGTACATCTTGCCGGGTTACTCGGATGGTTTCCAGACCTATCGAGAAATGTTGAGACTAGTACGAGCCGAATTGAACAACAGGCAAGGCCAATTCATACTTTCGTTTCCGAATAAAAACACAAAAAATCTGATGTTACGTTTAGGTCAATTCAAGCATCTTGATGCAGGATTTCTGATTAAAGGAAAAATGGAACAGACGATGCTTCAGCGACTTAGCGCAGAATTATCTCAGCCATTTTTTGATGAGACGCTTCTTGAATGGCGTGTTCATAGCCGCCTCAAGCGCGAAGCCGGCTCGATCACCCGGACCTACGAGGACATGCCGAATCTGCTGGACGTGACCTCAGGAGAATTTAACAAAGACTTTGACGGGCTTATGCCGTGGTGGGACTCATGGGGTGAACCGCCCTATCGCGCGACTGACGATAACCGTTTGGATATGTGTGTGTATTCAGAAACAGAGCTACCTGCTATCAAACGTAGTTTTCTTCTGTCTGATACTTTTTGAGCAAACTCGAGTTAATCAATCATTCAATCATTCACTCATTCAATCGTTCAATGATTCAATCGTTCACTCATTCAATCGTTCAATGATTCAATCGTTCAATGATTCAATCGTTCAATGATTCAATCAAGCAAACTATTTTTTAGTTGATTTT
>CAMCII010000097.1 GCA_945874505.1 Bordetella parapertussis
AGAAGTTGATGCCACGCATGCAGCACTTTTTTAATCGCAATGACCTGACCGTTGACGAGGTGGATATGTGGCGAGGCGTATGCACCGCGATGGTCGACACCGCACGCCGCGCGAAACCCCCTTCGTGACCCGGGTAATAACGGCTTGAAGTCATCTTTGATCTACCATCGCCTTTATGCTGAACAAACTTCGCGAAACTATTGCCTGTATCCTCGAGCGTGACCCAGCGGCTCGCAGCAAGCTCGAGGTCATCACGTGTTATCCAGGCTTCCATGCCATGGTGGTTCACGGCGTTGCGCATCGGCTTTGGGCCGCCCAATGGTTTTGGCTGGGGCGCTTTATTTCGCACTTGGGTCGGATCCTGACTGGCATCGAAATTCACCCTGGCGCGACGATCGGCCGTCGTGTGTTTATTGATCACGGCTTTGGTGTGGTGATTGGCGAGACGGCCGAGATCGGCGACGACTGCACCATTTATCAGGGTGTCACCTTAGGAGGCACCCGACTCTACAAAGGCGCCAAGCGTCATCCCACTCTGGGTAAGGGGGTTGTGGTCGGTGCAGGCGCACAAGTGTTGGGTGGATTCACCGTCGGTGACGGTGCGCGGATTGGTTCGAATGCGGTGGTTGTCAAACCTGTGCCTGCTGGCGCGACGGCGGTGGGAAACCCCGCACGCTTGATTGAAGCCGCCACTCAGGCACCTGAAGCCACAGCGACTCTCGCGCAAGAGCAGATAGTCAACGCGAAAGACGCACAGTCTGCACAAGCCACAAGCACTGCCCAGGCAACGTTCAGTGCTCAGGCTACACACACAACTGAGGCTGCAAACACATCTCACGGCACGTCAACCCCGCTATCTCCCTGCGATGCGGATTGGGATGCGGCACCACTGAAAGCCTTACTCGACAAAGGGTCGCCCGCCTCAGGTCCGATCGCCATGGGTGAGTCACCCAACGACTCAGCCGGGTTCACCGCCTATGCGGTTGACCCAGGCGCTGGCGACCCGTTAGTGAAAGTTTTGCATGAGCTCATTAACCATGCAGCGGCGCAAGATGCCCGTATCGCGCAACTTTGCCAAACAATCGAAGCGATGGGCTCGCAAGTTAAAGGGCAAACTGCGCCCCTTGATGCTCAGCGTTTAAATAAGCTTGTTGACGAGTAAAGCTCGTCTGAGTTTTTACTCGGCCTTAACGCCTGCACTTTTTACGACCACGCCCCAGCTCTCGGTTTGTGATTTAACAAACTGATCAAACTGCTCGACCGTGCCCGCACCGTTAATGGCACCCAAATCATCCAGGCGCTTTTGAACCTCTGGACGAGCCAACACTTTATTCATTGAGACGTTCAGCTTCGCGATGATGTCTTTGGGCGTGCCTGCAGGCGCTACCAAGCCAAACCACGAAGTAACGTCAAAGCTCGGAAAACCAGACTCTTGCATCGTGGGGACATCAGGCGCAGCGGGCGAGCGCTTAGGAGAGGTGACCGCTAACGCGCGCAATTTACCTGCTTGCACTAAGGGCCAAGCCGTTGCCATATTGTCAAACATCATCTGCACCTGCCCACCCATTAAATCAGTCAGTGCAGGCGTACTGCCCTTGTAGGGAATATGAGGAATAGCAAGCTTGGTTTGCAGTTTGAAGAGTTCACCCGTCATGTGGATCGAGCTGCCTGCGCCCGATGAGGCAAAATTTAAGGCGGTCGGGTTTTTCTTGGCGTACTCGATGAGCTCTTTCACGCTATTGACCGGCACTTGGGGATTAATGACAAGCATGTTTGGCAACTTGGCGGCCAGGCCGATCGCGCTAAAGTCTTTGAGCACATCAAATTTCAAATTCGAATACAGCGTGTGATTGATCGCTTGGGTGATGGCGATCATGAATAGGGTGTAGCCATCGGGCGCTGCGCGCGAGACAAACTCGGCGCCGATATTGCTGGCCGCACCCGGTTTGTTTTCAACGACAAAGCTTTGACCTAGATCTTCGGTCATGTCTTTAGCCAGGATACGGGCGAGCACGTCTGTCGCGCCGCCTGCAGAGAAACCGACCACAATACGTACGGGTTTGGTCGGATATGGGGTTTGCGCTTGCGCTGAACTTGACATCATCCCCAACGGGCCGAGCAAACTACAGGCTAACAGCGCAACAGAACGTGCAGATTTAAATAGCTTCATGGTGGGGCTCCTATCTATCGGTGTATTCAACTTGCGAATTATAGGTGGTGCACGCGTGGTGCTTGGTTTTTACACCTCGAATGATCAATTCTCACTAAATCCAAAGCCAGAACAACGCCCAGCTACCCAGATACGCCGAGCCTGATCGGACAAACTTGTCACTACTTCCCTGTAGGAGCCAAAAAAGCAATGTCATACTCGGTTACAGGTCGCACTGCCCTAAGCAAAGCGACATCGCCCGCCGCAATCACAAAGCTTGACTTCACTACTGGGTGCGTATAAAATTTTATACAAGGTTTGTAATGAGTTTCGAAAAAGACATTCGCTGGTTAGGATCAAGTTACAGCGATCTACTAGCATTTCCAGATGAAGCACGACGAGTTGCTGGATTTCAGTTAAGCAAGATTCAATTTGGTTTAGATCCAGACGACTGGAAACCGTTTGATGTTGTTGGTGCGGGTACTAAAGAAATTCGCCTACGTGAAAGTGGTGGTAGCTATCGTGTGATGTACGTTGCCAAATTTGAAGAAGCAATCTACGTCTTGCATTGCTTTCAAAAGAAGACTCAGACAACCAATAAGCAGGACAAGGATATTACCGAGGCACGCTATCGTGCCGTAGTCAACGCGAGACAGTCAAAAATATGAAAATCGACACAGAGATCCAACACGTCACGAAGTCTGGTGCGAACCTCTTTTTGGAACTTGGCTTTACGCCAGCTGAAGCCAAGCGTTTGCAGGCGGCGTCTCGCAAACAGATCAATGACACCCAGCTTCTAAAGCAACAACTGATGGCCGAGCTATCTGTCTGGATTAGCGAACATCACCTCAAACAAGCCGAAGCCGCCGAGATTCTGATGGTTTCGCGCCCGCGCGTGTCAGACGTGGTGAACAGCAAAACAGGCAAGTTCACCATCGACACCTTAGTTGAGATGCTCAGTCGTATCGGCAAACCGGTCAAGCTAGCTGTGGGCTGATACCTGCATGATGTTTCTTTAACTACAAAAAAATTTCAATGGACATCACATTTGACTCTGCCTGAAAAAGAACTAACCGAACACACTCCGATGATGCAGCAATACCTGCGCCTCAAAGCTGAGGCGGGGCCGTTACTGCTGCTTTACCGCATGGGTGATTTCTATGAGATGTTTTATGAAGACGCCGAGCGCGGTGCAAAGCTGTTAGGTTTAACGCTAACTCGGCGCGGCTCGTCTAATGGGGTACCCATCCCGATGGCGGGGCTGCCATACCACGCGGCTGAGCAATACTTGGCCAAGCTTGTGGCGCAAGGCGTCTCGGTGGCGATCTGCGAACAAATCGGTGACCCCGCCACAAGCAAGGGCCCCGTTGAGCGCAAGATCGTGCGTATCGTCACGCCAGGCACACTCACCGACGAAGCCTTGCTGCCCTCAAAAGCCGATCGCTGCGTGGCCGCCGTATTTGTGCCACGCAAAGGCAATAAAGCACAACGCGCTGGTGTAGCCTGGCTAAATCTGGCAAGTGGCGAGTTCAAACTGTCTGAGTGCGCCGCTGATGCGCTTGATTCTGAACTACACCGCATTGACCCCGCTGAAATTATTCTTGCTGACGATGCCCAGCTTGATTTGACGCTACATTGTGCTGCCACCAAGATACCGCCTTGGCATTTTGAGGCCGAGCAGGCTCAAGCGCATTTGCTGGCGCACTTTAAAACCGAATCGCTTTCGGGCTTTGATGTGGATGACCTACCCACCGCGCTATGCGCTGCGGGTGCGTTGTTGCGTTATGCCGGGCGTACTCAGACACATGCGCTATCGCATGTGCAGACCTTGGTGGCCGATCGAGCTAGCCAATATGTACTAATGGATCCGGCGACGCGTCGCAATCTTGAGTTAACTCGCACCCTTTCTGGCGAAGAGGCACCAACGTTATTTTCGATTTTGGATAACTGTTGCACGCCGATGGGAAGCCGCTTATTGCGCCGGTGGTTGCATCACCCCTTGCGTGACAACGCGCCGGTGCTTGAGCGCCAGCAGGCGATTGGCAGTTTGATGACAGCTAGCGCACAGCACAGTGCCTTGCTACATGCGACGCCACTATTGCAAGCCTTGCGTACTGAACTCAATAAGCTGCCTGATCTTGAACGTATCGCTACGCGTATCGCCCTGCTGTCAGTGCGCCCGCGCGAACTTGCGAGTTTGCGTGATGCGTTAGGTGCGCTACCGGCGGTGCAACAGCAGGTGCTTTCAGCCTTGGCGCCATCGCAGTCGTCAAAATTTCCAGCAACCGCTGACGTTTCGTCGCAGCCCAGTCAGTCGACGACTACGACACAACGAGAGCATAGGCTCGAGACAAACTCGACGCCGCGCTTACAAACTCTCGCACAAGCACTCACCCCACCTGAAGGCTTGCAAGAGCTGTTAACGCACGCCATCGCGTTAGAGCCAGCTGCTTTAGCGCGCGACGGCGGCGTGATCGCCACTGGCTTTGACGCAGAGCTTGATGAGTTACGCGCCATCTCAACTGACAACGGCGCCTTTTTACTTGAGCTTGAAGCGCGCGAACGCGCTCGCACGGGTATCGCCACGCTACGTGTTGAATTCAATCGCGTCCACGGATTTTTTATTGAAGTGAGTCGTGCACAGTCAGAAAAAGTGCCTGATGATTACCGTCGGCGCCAAACGCTTAAAAATGCCGAGCGCTACATCACGCCCGAACTCAAATCTTGGGAAGATAAAGTCTTGTCCGCCCAAGACCGATCGCTTGCCCGCGAAAAGTGGCTGTTCGAGCAATTGCTTGAACAGCTGACTGCGCAAGTCAAACAACTAGCACAGTGCGCCGCAGCCTGCGCTGAGCTTGATGCTTTAGTTTCACTGGCACATCACGCGCAACACCATCAATGGGTGGCACCAACACTGTTAGATCACTCAGCCATAGAGATCACTTTAGGCCGTCATCCAGTCGTTGAACGTGCGATCGAGCGTTTTACCCCAAACAGCTGCTCATTAAATGCGCACCGCGCTTTGTTGGTGATTACAGGCCCGAACATGGGCGGCAAATCAACCTACATGCGGCAAGTTGCCCTGATCGCACTGTTGGCGCGCGTGGGCAGCTTTGTACCCGCGCAAAGCGCCGCGATTGGCCCGCTTGATCGGATCTTTACACGCATTGGTGCAGCCGATGATTTAGCCGGCGGGCGCTCGACCTTCATGATGGAGATGATCGAGGCCGCTGCCATTTTGGCTTCGAGCTCAGCACAAAGTTTGGTGCTGATGGATGAGATTGGACGCGGCACCTCGACCTATGATGGCTTGGCGCTGGCCTGGTCGATTGCTCAGCGCTTAGTCACGCATAACCGCGCACTGACGTTATTTGCGACTCATTATTTTGAAATCACCCGAATGCCTAGCGAGCAAGCAAATACCGCAAACGTGCACTTGGCCGCAGCCGAGTCCCCCTCGGGTATTGTGTTTTTACATGAAGTGAAAGATGGGCCAGCAAGCCGCAGCTACGGGATACAAGTCGCGCAACGCGCGGGGATCCCGCAGGCGGTAATTCGCCACGCCACTCGCGAACTTGAGCGGCTTGAAGCGCAAGGTGCACCGACCCCGCAACTAGGATTGTTTGGCGAAGTGGTGGATGCCGAGGCGCAAGCCGCCGCTGCGGCTGAGATCAGTCAAGCGCAAGAAGCATTGCAGCAGGCGTTAGCTTCACTTGACCCCGATACCTTAAGCCCGCGCGAAGCACTTGAGGCGTTGTATCAACTTAAAAAACTAACCTCATGAATCCAAATAAACCTCTTGCCTTGCTTGGCGGTTTGACACCCACCCAGTTCATGAAAACGTATTGGCAGCGCAAGCCGTTGGTCATTCGGCAGGCGTTTGCTGGCTTCAAACCACCAGTATCCACTGCCGCGCTAAAAAAAATGAGCCGCCGCGATGATGTCGAATCGCGTCTGGTGTGGCGCGAGAAAGGTCAATGGCAGATGGATCGTGGCCCTTTTGCACGTTTGCCAAAGGCTTCAGAACCTGACTGGTCGCTATTGGTGCAAAGTGTCGATATCCAAGACGACGCAGCCTGCACCTTGATGAATCGGTTTCGCTTTGTACCCGATGCACGCCTTGATGATTTAATGATAAGTCTGGCGACTATAGGCGGTGGTGTTGGGCCGCACTTTGATAGCTACGATGTCTTTTTATTGCAAGGCCAAGGGCGCAGACGTTGGCAGATCAGCCAGCAGCGCGATCTGACGCTGATCCCTGATTTATCGCTCAAGATTTTAAAAAACTTTATCCCTGAAGAAGAGTTTGTTTTAGAGCCCGGCGATATGCTGTATCTACCGCCACAAGCCGCGCACGATGGTGTGGCGCTTGATAATGATTGCATGACGATTTCAATTGGCTTTCGGGCACCCGATCAGGCTGCCTTGGCCCGCGGTATGCTTGAGGCCGCCGCGGATCAGATCGTCGCCCGTGCAGGGCTGGCAAGCGGCCCCTTTGGCGAGCCACCCTTGCCCGGCCCAAAGCTTGATGCCTTGTATCGTGACGCGGGGCAACAAGCTAGCGCGCACCCCGCTGAGATCCCCGATGGTTTGATTGAGGCCGCGGTGCAAGCGGTATCTAAGATCCAATTCAATACAGCGCTCGCGCAGCGATTTTTAGGTTGCTGGCTGACTGAGCCGAATCAGGCGGCTGTGTTTGATAGCGACTACGGTGATGATGACCAAGAAGCCCCCTACACACATTGGGCGCTTGATCGTCGCACCCGTATGTTGTATCGCGGTAAGCACTTGTTTATTAATGGTGAGGTCGCGCCAGTTGCCGCTGAAACTGGCTTAAAGATTTTGGCCGACGCGCGCGAACTGTCGGGCGCCGACCCCGCCGCACAAAAACTCACGCCCGAAGCTGTGGATACGCTCACCGAGTGGCTGACGGCTGGGTGGATTCATTTGGTGCGCAGGTAATCTCGTTTTAAGAACTTTAATATTCTGGCAGGTAACACCTCGGCAGCAGGTTTGAACACTTCTTGTTCTAATCGAGACAAATCTCTGACTTCCCCTTCTCGATTCGTCAATGGCATTTTTCTTGACGTTGGAACACTATGCTTTCTTTGTATAACAATCCTGCGCATACTGATACTTCCTGACTTGAATCTAGACAAAATTAAAAACACAAAGTGTGAGCTTTATGTGGTGAATCACTTAGCAGCCAAACAGCCCGCCTTTTCGATAAATTTGATCACCTCATCTAAGCCATCGCCGGTTTTGAGGTTGGTCATCACCCAGGGGCGATCGGCGCGCATGCGGGCGGTGTCGTGACGCATGACCTCAAGGTTGGCACCAACGTAGGGTGCCAAATCCGTTTTGTTGATGACCAACAAATCACTACGTGTAATGCCGGGGCCGCCTTTGCGGGGGATTTTTTCGCCACCGGCCACATCAATCACATAAATTGTGAGGTCGGATAAATCGGGGCTAAAGGTTGCCGCCAAATTGTCACCACCCGATTCAATAAAAATTAAATCTAGATCTGGAAAACGCTTTTGCATGCGATCAATCGCTTCAAGATTGATTGAAGCATCTTCGCGAATCGCTGTGTGGGGGCAACCGCCGGTTTCGACACCCATGATGCGATCAGCGGTGAGTGCTTCGGCAGCCACCAATAAGCGTTCGTCTTCTTTGGTGTAGATATCGTTGGTCACCACAGCCAATTTGTATTGATCACGCATGCGTTTGCATAAGACTTCAACGAGTGTGGTTTTCCCCGAACCAACAGGGCCACCGATACCAACGCGCAAGGGATTTGTTTGGGTAGAAGCGTTCATCGTGCAATCCTAAAATAGTGACAACTTCAAAAAAATTCAACTTCTAAATAATCGGCTGTATTGCGACTCATGCCTTGAGCTTGCAAGGGCTAAACCAAAGGCCGCTGAGCCAGCCTGCGCGGGATCGATTGAATGCGCGATCTCAGTCGCGCGCTCGACATCACCCTTTAAACGATGCAGCAACGTCTGACCATCAATTTGCCCCAACGGAATAATCTTCACCGCTGCAAGGGCTTGGTTTTCGACCCAACTCCACAAATAGGCCGTCAACGCCATCGTCTCATCTAACCCAGAAATTGCGGCCAAGGCGGCGTATGACGCGGGATAAGTCCACTGTTCAATCGACAACGCATTGAGCGCTGCGCCTTGAGGCCATTGTGCAAACAGCTTGGTCATCGAATGCCCCATTTGCACAGACTCAAGCCTGAACTCAGCGGTTTCGCGCAAGGCATAAAGTTCTTGATTGGCGGTGGCTAAAGCAGACCAATCTTGTTGCAATACCGCACGGTGACACGCCAACCACAAAGGCAGTTCTTGGCGCGCCAGGTTCAGAAGGAGTACGTCGCGAATCCAGACATAGGCTTGCTCAGCTTGAGTCACCCAGCGATCTTCAATCGCTTGCTCTAAACCTTGCGAGTAGGCAAAGCCACCGACAGGCAAGGCGGGGCTTGCCAGATGCAAGGCGGCTAATAGCGACTGGGTTTGAGAGAGACTCATTACAACTTTGCGCGCGCATGCGCCGCGATTGAGAGTTCTTCGCCAAGATTACCCATCGCTTGATCGTGTTCTTCAACACCGCACTCAGTTGCGTGGTGGTGATGGTGATGTCCGCCGCCCTGCCCCGCGGCGTAGGCTCCGCCTTCGGGGATAAAGGCTTGTTGCACGACCGTCACGGTACCGCCCAAACGCCGCACCATATCCGCTAGCACAGGATCAGGTTGGATCCATACGGCCTCTGTCGTGAGCATGGCTCGCACGTGACGATTGGCCAGATGATAAACAATACGTATCAACTCAAACGGATTATTAGCTTTGATGCAGAACAGCTCTTCAACTGCGGCCTGCACCACCACACGCTCACCTTGGTCGCCGCACAAGACATCACCGTGCTGCATGTGTTCGGTACGCGGCAAAATCACGGCTACGGCACGACCATTGGGCAACATCGCAGCCAACCGCCAGCGCTGGCGATCTTCGAGCGTCAGTTCAAGCACGGGCCAAGGCTCTGGCCAGGCCGCGCTGTCGTTACGCAACTGTGGATCATCGTGTGCGCGGCGCGCGTTCAACATGATTGCCATGCTTCTTCCTAAAACAAAAAGTAACGCTGCGCCATCGGCAAAATCGTTGCAGGCGGACAACCAAGCAACACACCATCTGCGTAGACTTTGTAATTTTCAGGGCTCACGGTGATCTTCGGCGTGGCAGCATTGAGCTTCATATCGGCCTTGGTCAAACTGCGAATACCCTGCACTGCCGCAATATGACGCTTTAAGCCCAATTCAGCCGGCAAGCCTTTGTGAATCGCAATGCCTGACATAAAGGTAATGCAACTGGTCGCAATCGCACTTTGTGCTGCGCCAAACTGTGGCCTGAAATGCACCGGTTGCGGTGTGGGGATCGATGCATTCGGGTCGCCCATCACGGCCATCGCAATCTGACCACCCTTCATCACGGTAGACGGTTTGACCCCAAAAAATGCTGGGCGCCACAATACGAGGTCAGCGAACTTACCCACCTCAATTGAACCGACCTCTTTATCCATCCCGTGCGTAATCGCGGGGTTGATCGTGTACTTGGCGATGTAACGTTTGATGCGTGCGTTGTCGCTGGTTGACGGATCCGAGAAACCTACCTCGCTCATTGAGCCACGTTGCTCACGCATTTTGTGTGCGGTCTGCCATGTTCGCATAATCACTTCGCCCACGCGCCCCATTGCCTGGCTGTCTGACGAGATCATCGAAAACGCCCCGATATCATGCAAAATATCTTCAGCGGCAATGGTCTCACGACGGATGCGACTTTCGGCAAATGCGATATCTTCGGCAATCGATGCATCAAGGTGATGGCACACCATCAACATATCAAGATGCTCGTCTAGCGTGTTGATCGTGAACGGCCGCGTCGGGTTGGTCGACGAGGGCAATACATTTGCCTCACCACAAATACGGATGATATCGGGAGCATGACCACCCCCTGCACCTTCGGTGTGATACGTGTGAATCACACGCCCTTTGATCGCATCAATCGTCGCCTCGACAAAACCTGATTCGTTCAAGGTGTCGGTATGAATCGCCACTTGCGTATCGGTTTCGTCAGCCACGCTCAAGCAATTATCGATGGCAGCTGGTGTGCTGCCCCAGTCTTCGTGCAACTTCAAGCCGACGGCACCCGCTTCAATCTGTTCGTGTAAAGGGCCCGGCACCGATACGTTGCCCTTGCCTAACAAACCGATATTGATGGGATAGGATTCCATCGCTTGCAACATACGGGCCAAATGCCAAGGACCCGGTGTGACGGTGGTGGCAAAGGTGCCGGTCGCTGGGCCCGTACCGCCACCAATCATGGTGGTCACGCCCGAGCTCAAGGCCTCTTCAATTTGTTGCGGGCAGATCAAATGGATATGGCTATCAATGCCACCGGCCGTCACGATCATGCCTTCAGCGGCGATCACTTCTGTAGCGGGGCCCACCACAATCGTGATGCC
>CAMCII010000098.1 GCA_945874505.1 Bordetella parapertussis
GACGCATCCAGTGGGAATATGATCTTGTCCATGGGTGCTCTCTCGTGAAATTGAGTGCATATGATATCTGATCGATAGCGTTTCCAAGCGCAAATCGACTGGCTTAGCAGGCAGTTGTTTTCAGTGCACGCGGTGCTATGATTTGCGCAATGTGAAAAATCGTTTCAAACGCTCCTTCTGGGTATGGCTCACGGCCATGTCAGTACTGCTCTCGGCGTTGATGCCCACGCTGTCGCATTCTGCACGCTTGCAGTCTGTCGATGGGTCGTTGGCGCCGGTCTGTACCAGCAGCGGGATGAAATGGCTAGACACTAATTCTGGTGAGCTCCGGGAACAAAGCGCAACAGACGAAACGACCTTAACTACCGAACACTGCGCTTGGTGTACGGTACACCCCGTCACCTTGTCTTCGTCGCCACAAGACGTCGCTCCCTTATTTTTAAGCTTAGCTGAAGCTGCGCCGCCAGTTTTTGCGCCTCACTCTCATCCTTTCTCTTGGCCCCCCTCTCAGCCTAGAGCACCCCCCGTCGCCGCTTAACGCGGCACGGGACAACCTTCAGACTTGCCATCGCACTTTTGTTGCGATACTCGCAAGGCTTGTGCTGTCTTACGTGTCTGTTTTGACTTGAACACTGGTTGACGCCCCTCGCGCGACCAGTCTTTCTATGCAGACCTTAGGATTGAATCATGAGAACAACATACGTACGCCGACCCTGGGCCGCCCTATCATTGCTCGCGGTAGCCGCAACTTCTACAGCACAGAACACCCCAAACACCACCACCCCGACTGAGATCACCACACTCAGCCCTGTGACGGTATCGGCAGGCCGTGGGATTGAATTAGAAAGTTTGCCATTCAGCACAACAGTCATCCCCCGCGAAGACGTCATTGACAGCCCCGAGACTTCAACCGATCAAATCATCAACAAAATCCCTGGGATTTTTGTCAATCAAATCCCTTCAACCTCACTGCACCCAACCGGTAGCACCTTTAGTATTCGTGGTTTTGGCACCAGTACCAACGTCAACACCTTGGTGATGGTGGATGGCATCCCGTTTAATGATCCGTTTTTTCGCACGGTCAATTGGGCACGTATCCCAAAAAATTCGATTGAAAGCATCGAGGTCATTCGCGGCGGTGGCGCGACCAGCCTGTGGGGTAACTTGGCCATGGGTGGTGTAGTCAATATCGTGACGCGCGCCCCTCAAGAAGACAAGCTGAGTGTCTATTCCGACTACGGTAGCTACAGCACGCTGAATGCGGGCTTTTCTGGCCGGATTTTTAAAACAGACAAAATGTCGTTGGGCATTAGTTATGACCGCTCGCAAACACAAGGATATAACGCCACCCCCGAGCGCTATCGAAATCCTTACATGACCGCTACGGCATCTCAAGTCAATAATTTGACGCTTTATTCGATCTTCACACCAAGCGCAGATTCTAAATATTACGCAAAACTTAATTTGAACGAAACGTCAGAAACCAGCGCGACGTGGCAAAACGCCAGCAACCAATGGAACAACTACGTGCTGTCTGCGGGCGGCACTACACGTTTTGCAGATAACAGCAGCATCAATTTCAATGCCTGGGGTGCGTTTCAACAAATGAAAACGACCAATTCAGCCCAAGCCCCAACGTTCAATATCTTTACCCCGAGCAGGGGGGGGCCGTATATGAGCCAAGACGAAACTGACAACTATCAAAACGTTGGGATGTCTGTTTTTTATCAAAAAGATTTTGGTCAATTTAAAGACGTGAAATTTGGTGTGGATGGTCGAATCATTTCATCGGATGACAACATCAATCAGTACGCCGCAAACGGCTTCAATTCTGCCAATTTGATCAACAAGGGTCAAAATAGTTTTCAAGGCCTGTTTGTCACTGGTACCTACAAGTTTAAAGATGCACCCGTAGACATCAACTTTGGCTTACGCGAAGATTTTTATCAGGTCACCAACTCAAGCTTGACTGGCAACGTTTACACGGCAGGCAAAGCAGCAACACCAATCAATGCGCCACTCGCGAATAATAGTTACGCAAGCTTTAATCCCACCTTGGGTATTAAATACTACGTGAACGATCAATTTGATCTACGTGCGGCAGTCTATCGAAACTTCGCAGCCCCCGGTATGAATCAGTTGTATCGAACCTTTCTGAGCGGCTCTTCGATCACGATTGCTAATCCCAACTTGGCACCACAAACCAATTTTGGACAAGAAATTGGTTTTGATCTGCGCACCAAAGAAAAAGACGCAAGCCTCTCGGTGACGGTGTTCAACAATAACTTGAGCAACTTTATCGATGGCGCAACCATGTGCACGACAGTGGCAACCTGTAATCCACTCATCGCCGGTACTGGCCTTGCAGCGGGCAGCATTACAAGCTTGAGGCAAAACGTCAACGCCGGTAGCGCAACGCTTCGTGGCTACGAAATTTTGGGTCAAGCCACGCTATCCAAAACAGTCAAAGTCAATCTAGGTTTTACGCAGACTTGGGCTTATTTGACTTCGTCTGATTATGTCGCATCGCCCACCAATGAACAGCTTGGGCAAGTACCTCCATGGATGCTCAACGCCGGCGTTCAATGGCAAGCGACGCCCAAGTTAGCTTTATCTGGTCAGCTACAGTCTTTTCCAGCGTTCTGGAACAACACTGCGCACACTCAGTTAAATGACGGCGCTACCCTCGTCAATCTTGGCTTTAGATACCAACTTGATAAGACGGTGCAGCTGTATGGCAACGTTCAGAACCTGTTCAATGTGAATTATCTCGCTCAGGGCATGACCTACACCGCATATCAAAGCAGCACGATCAGTTCATCAGGCGTACCAAGCATGGGCCCACCACGCTGGTTCACACTGGGTGTCAGGGCAACGTTTTAATTCGTCGTGCAACAGCCTTTCTCATTTTGTAGAAAGGCTGTCTCGATTCTTCACCTCACTTTGGTTAAGCAAGTGACTTTATTGAACAAGCAGATAAATCTGATGAAAAAGCAGAAGATTCTCATGACTGAGCAGATAGTTCTAATAAATAAGCAAATGGAAATATACAGATGGCTCTGATCATGCACATGAAGCAACTAGTACTCGGTTCCACTTTAAGGCTTGCTCAAAGCCTGTGGCTCACAGGTATGGTGAGCGCAGGGTGTTTACTAGCTCAGCCCATCGCCTTTGCGCAGCACTCGCACGGGGCGCAAACGACAACAATCGCGGCAAGCCCTGCAACCCGAACGAGTACAGCGGCACAATGCAAAGATACAACGCTACAGTGCGCACGCGCCGCAACACCACTCTTTACTCAAGACGGTGCACTGTGGCTGGCCTGGGCGGGCGGCGGGGCGATTTCACTCGCGCGCTCAACCGACCTTGGTGTCAGTTTTGAGCCTCGTACCGAAATTGCTAAGCACGGTGTCTTTCTGGATACGGGCCCTGACGCACGGCCACAACTAGTCAGCGACAAACAAAATAATCTAATCATTGCCTACGGTTTTTTTCGCGACAAAAACTGGAATGCACAGATCAACGTTTCACGCTCTGTCGATAGCGGAAAGAACTTTTCTGCGCCGGCACCGATCAGCCAAGATCCAACTAGTCAGCGGTTTCCTAGCTTACTGACCGATCCGCAGGGCCAGATTTTTGCGAGTTGGATTGATAAGCGCCTAGTCGCTCAAGCAAACAAGTCGGGTAAAAAACAGTTAGGCGGCTCAATCGCCTATGCATGGTCACCTGACGGTGCTCAAACATTTTCGCAAGAAAGCATTGCACAAGGCAGCAGTTGTGAATGCTGTCGGATCGCGTCTGCTCTTACCCCCGACGGCTTACCAGTGATTTTGTATCGTGCGATTTTTGAGGGGTCGGTGCGTGATCATGCAACACAAACGTTTATAACGCCTACACAACCGGGCCCGACTCGCCGCGTTGCAGTAGATGCCTGGGCCACCGATAGCTGCCCACATCATGGCCCGGCCTTGGCTGTGTCTGCAGCAGGCGTGCAACACGTCGCCTGGTTTACGCAGGGTAGCGCTAGGACTGGAAGTTTTTATGCACGCTCGACCGATCAGGGAACAACCTATTCAAACCCCGATGCCATCGGTAACCCCGAAGCAATGCCAGGGCGCCCATACCTACTCTCTACTTCGTCAGCACTTTGGTTGACCTGGAAAGAATTTGACGGCAAACGCACTGCGGTTTTTGCCCAGTATTCAACTGACGATGGCGTGCAATGGTCGTCACCCAAAATGATCGCTGAAACGATGGGCTACTCTGATCATCCTTTACTCATTCAACGCGAGGGTATTGCCTACCTGTCTTGGCTGACGGCCGCGCAAGGCTATCGTTTACTTGCACTCGAAATCGACAACCCAAAACTAGCGCTATATCAACCAGGCGACTGGAAAAAAATCCTTACCGCCGGTCGCGGCAAGCCTCAAATCATACATTTTTGGGGTTTCACCTGCGGGCCTTGTATCGAAGAATTACCACACTGGGGTAAGTTTTTAAAAGAATTTGCAAGCGTAAAAACTGTGTTCATCGAAGTCGATCAGGTGCCATTGACAACCGCGGCACAAGCGCTCGCTCAGGCAGGCCTTGAACATCGAGACAATCGTGCCAGTGCTGCCGTCTTTGATGAATACCTGCGCCATGAGATTGACCCAAAATGGCAGGGTGAGCTACCCATTACGATGTTAGTGAACGCGAAGGGTGAAGTCAGACGGATACGCGGGGCGGTAAATTTTGAGCAGGTTCGCGCTTGGCTGCGCGCGCAATGACAGTACTCAAAGGCCTTGATTAACGCTTAACTCGAGAAAGAATCTTGGTGCCCATTGATTTACCGTATCAAGTGAGATGCCCACTCAAAACCCTCGATGTGATGTTTGAATGGAGACAAATCCCACTGGACTTGCTTACTGTCGCTTAAATTGAATCGGCACAAGCACTGAAGCGGCAACATTTTCGCTGCCACGCTTGGCGGGCACAAAACGCCACTGACGCACCGCCTGTAACCCAGCTTCGTCCAAGCGCTCGAACCCGCTTGAGTTGCGGATCTCGACACTGAGCGGCGCGCCCTCGACGCTCACTCGCACGAGCAACAGCACGGTGCCTTCTTCTTTCAGGCGTCGCGACTGCGCGGGGTAAGCAGGCGCTGGGTTATGCAAATAGTCCGCGTCAAAACGCGCCGCCGTCAGAGCGGGCTCAGTACCTGTGCCTGGTTGAGCGCTGCCACTCGCGTTACCGGTCAAACCTGTATTGCCTGTTGAGGCTGAATTAGGCGTTGCAGTCGCTCCAGCATTGGGTGCCGTCACCTTGGCAGCAGATCTAGGCCGCGCGGAGGCGTCAGAATCGGGCGTTGGCCGCACGGTCGCTGCCGCTGGTGCTTTAGGTGGTACTTGTGTTGAAGCGGATGATGTCGGCTTAGTTGGTGTGGTCGGTGTGGTCGGTGTAGTCGGTGTAGTCGGTGTAGTCGGTGTAGTCGGTGTAGTAGATGCAGTGGATGCAGCGGATGCAGTCGGTACAGTCGCTGCAGTCGGTGCGATCGGTGCTATATCAGGAGTTTCAGTAGGTTGCGCTTGCGCCTCAGGCAACTGTTCGGGCGCAGGCTCGGGTACGACTTGCGAATCAGGTGCGGGGGGCACACGCTGTGAAAGTGCGATATCTATCTGTTGGGGCTGTGCTAGTTCACGCGCGGGCGCAACGGCAGCCGGCAATATCTCGGAACTTGTTGCGGCCTGAGCGTCTGACGCGGCGTGCTCTTGAGCCGGCAGCTTTTGCGCCGACACCTCTTCAGATGACGACACCTCACCCCCAAGATCTTCGAGACTCAAAATCGAAACTTCAATCGGAGCGGGCGGCCACGACCAGCTCAGTAAGGCAGCGATCACCGCGCCGTGCACAGCAACAACAACGAACATTCTCAACAGCGAAGCCGCGCGCTCTGAGCGAAGCCACGATTTTTTTTCAATCGCAACGATCGTGTTTGCCACGACAGCGCTTAGTCTTTCGTCTGACACAAGAGCGCTTGGTCTTTCTTTTAGCACAACAGCACTTAGCCTTTTGCTTCGCGCCAAACCTCTGGCACAAAGGTGATTTGGCCTTGATCATTTGAAATAAAAATTTCACCATCTTGAATGTTGGCATGCAAGATCATGCTGCGTTGTGTCTGCGCGGCTAACTCGCGAGTATCCTCTGAAGGCAAACACACCACCTTTAAGTTGCGCGCGCGCTCGAGCTTGTTGCGAATGCCATCCCACCAAATCTTGCTGTTCTGACCGCTATAACAATAAATCACGACCTGTTTGGCACGACCACAGGCTTTTAAGATGCGGCGCTCGTCAGGCTGCCCAACTTCAATCCAAAGGTCAATCGAGCCAGTCAGGTCTTTAAGCCAGATGTCAGGTTCGTCGGCGTCACTCAAGCCTTTAGTGAAAGCCAAGTCTTCGTGCGCATGCAAGGCAAAGGCCAGCACACGCACCATCAAGCGCTCTTCGGTTTCTGAAGGGTGCCGAGCAAGCGTCAAGGCGTGACTACCGTAATAATGGCGATCGGCGTCTGCCACATTGAGCTCAGCTTTATAAATGGTTGCTCGTAAGGCCATAAATCTCGTGTGTACTGTGCGAAGTCAGGAAGTCGATTATCCTTGATTATCTGACCGAGAGCTTTTTTAAATGACAAATCCCCATATTGCCGCCATTGCCCAGACCCTTTTAGCGGCTCGCCGTGACCGACAACCGGCCGATCCGGCCCAGCACTTCGATCAGCTGCTAACCGCTGACGACGCCTATGCGGTGCAAGAACTGGTGCGCAAAGAGTTAGCCCCCGAGCAAGCCGCCGTGGGTAGGTACTGGAAATCAGGAGCCTCTTCACGCGAGGCCAGCTTATTGTCGAGCGCCCTTCTCGACTCAGGCGTCTGGACTAGCCCCGCTCAAGCGCGCGATTGGCCTTTCAATATGCGTTTAATTGAAATCGAAATCGCTCTCAAAACCAATCGGCTTGTGTCGCCCGACGAGGCCGCATCGCTGACGCACGAACAAGCGCATGCCTTGATTGGCGCGATGGCGGTCACCATCGAGGTGGTTGACTCACGCTGGCAGCAAACCGAACAACTGCAACCTTTGCTAAAACTAGCCGACCTGCAAACGCACGGCGCGCTGGTGGTTGGCAACTGGATGCCTTACAGCGCGCAAGAAACTGAGCGCGACTGGGCGCGCCAGCGTTGTACCGTGAAGATCGGCCAGGCGCCTGCCCAAGAGTTTGTTGGTACCCATTCGATGCAAGACCCCCGTTGGCTCTTGCCATTTTGGCTGCGTCAGGTCACCGCGGGCGGCGCTTCAGTACCGGCGGGTACGATCGTAACCACCGGCACCTGGTGCGGTGTACCAGCCGCACAGCCCGGGGACTTAGTGGTGGCGAGCTTTGACGGCGTTGGCATGACGTCAGTGCAGCTGTAATCTCCCTAAACACCGGAAGCGCGCGAGTCGACATTTCCAACGCTTGCACAGCACTTCTAAATGACGCGAGCGAGGGTTCGCCCCTACTAAACATAGCAAAAAAATCGCACTAGATCGGTTAAATTTGCAGGATCAGCACAAAACAACAGACTCAGGCGTCAATAGCCTGGGCTTCATAAATTCAGTCGGAGACCAAGATGCTTAGAGCTTTGATGCGCACAGCTTTTATTGTTGTGGCGTTATTTTCAACAACACAAGTCAGCTATTCCCAAACATTTCCTGATCGGGCGATTCGCTGGATTGTGCCGTGGCCACCCGGTGGTGGTGGTGATGTGATAGCACGCTTGCTTGGAAATCCTGTTGCCGAAGCGTTAGGCAAACCCGTGATTATTGAAAACCGCGCTGGGGCGGCAGGCAACATCGGTGCCACCGCGGTTGCGCGCGCGCCAGCAGACGGCTACACCATCGCGTTCGCCTATTCGGGTACACACTCGATCAACCGGCACCTTTATAAAGAGATGACCTTTGAAGAAAAAGATTTCACTCCGGTCATTTTTTTAGCCTCAGTGCCACAAGTGCTGGTCGTCAATAGCAACTTACCTTTCAAAACAGTCAAAGACGTCATTGCCGCCGCAAAAGCCAATCCTGGCAAACTTACGTACGGTTCAAGTGGTAACGGTGCGATCAATCACTTGACGGGTCAACTGTTTGCCGACATGGCGGGCGTGCAGTTACAGCACGTTCCCTACAAAGGCGGTGCCCCCGCAGCGACTGCTTTGCTGTCTGGCGAGATCGATATGATTTTTGGTGAACCGGCCACTCTTTTAGCGAATATCGCCAGTGGCAAATTCAGAGCAATCGCGGTCACCAGCGAAAAGCGCTCGCTCACTTTGCCCGAGCTACCCACGATCGCCGAAGCGGGCGTGCCCGGCTATGCCGTCACCTCTTGGAACGGTGTACTAGCCCCCGCCAATACCCCTGCTGCTGCCATCAAAACACTAAACGCAGCCTTTAATAAGGCCATTAATGATCCCGAGATTCGCGCGCGACTTCAGAAAATGGGCTTTGAGCTGGTCGGGGGTGCTCCCGAACTCTTCTCAGCGCTGATTGAGGCAGAAACTATCAAGTGGGGTCCGGTGATTAAGAAATCCGGTCTCCAAATGAACTAGTTAATGACTCAGGCACTGCGCTTGCGCCTGCTGCGATCGAGCGCTGCTCCTCTCTTGGTAAGCGCATTGACTTCACGCGTGTCATCATGATTTTTATGAGCCAAAGTGGGATCACCGATCCCACGCAAGAGCCGCAATGGGCGCAATGGTACGTCGAGCACTTGCGCATGATGCGTACCGTAGACGGCATCACCTCAGCCGAGCGCTTTCAAACGAAAGCACTAGGCTGGCCACCCTCATTAGCGATGTATTCGATTCGCTCGCCCGAGGTCTTTGTCGACCCGTATTATCAAAAGATTCGGGGGATGGGGCCTTGGCTGAGTTTGATAGACAAACGCTTTTACCAGCGTAATCTTTTCGAAGGTGTAGAACAGGCAAGCATCATGGCGCCTGAGGTGCCGGCAGACTGTGCCTTAGTCGTGACCGATCAGACGCAGCCTGAGCTTGCTCATCATGAACCAGCCTTCGGGGGCTTAACCTTTACTTGGTTGCGAGCAGTTGGCCTAGATCAGTCAACGCCTTACCGCGGGATCAGTGTAATACCTCAGGCGCGAGCACTCGGCTTGCCAACGCGCGCTGACGTTGCGCTGTATGCATCAGCGCAACCCAGCTAACGGTTACCCGCGCCAACACTTTCAAGAGCCATGACGTTGAACCTCAAGCCCAAACCACGCAAGACTTTGATCGCTGGTGCCACCGGTCAGATCGGCTCGAGCGTTGGCATGCATTTAATGGGGCTAGGTGATTGGGGGCCCTTGGGCTTGGCGCGCATGCCTGACCCACACGCCCCCTACCCGATGCTTGCGGTCGACCTCACCGATGCGAACGACTGTCAACAGAAACTAACGCAACTGCAGGGCATCACGCATGTGCTGTACGCCGCACGCTTTGATCATTTTGGCGGCGAGCTTGAATCCAAAGACACCAACGTCTTAATGCTAAGACACCTGCTAGATGCGCTCGAGCACAATTCAAACGAGCTGCAGCACATTCATCTCGTACATGGCACAAAGTTTTACGGTCACACGGTGAAAGAGCGTCGCACGCCCTATCGCGAAGATGATGCCTGTGGCAATTTCAAGAGCTTTTATTTTGAACAGCAACAGTTAGTCGAACAACGCCAACACGGTCAGGATTGGTCTTGGTCAATCTCGCGCCCTCATGCGTTTTGTAACTATCGTACCGATGAAGCGCGTAACATGCTCTTGGTCTTGGGGTTATATGCCTCGATCTTGCGTGAGCTCGGCGAGCCATTACACTTTCCAGGCACACCTCGCAGCTTTGAAGTGAAAACACAATTTTCGTGGTTACCAACACTCGCCCGCTCAGCGGTTTGGATGATGACTGCACCTCAATGCGCCAACCAAGCCTACAACATCGTCAACGGTGACCCAGTCAGGTGGTCTGAACTTTGGCCCGTCTTTGCTAAGTACTTCAAGATGGAAGTCGGTCAACCGAATTCAAGTACCTTCGCCAAATTTGCCTCTGACAAAGATGCTCTTTGGCAAGCGATGATCAAAAAATACGATTTGAAAAAAACTGACTTGCAAACAGTGGCGCAATGGCCGTATGGTGACTATGTGTTGTCACTACAATGGGATGTCGTATCTGACATGTCCAAGGCGCAACGCGACGGCTTTACTGAAACCATCAATACGCCAAAGATGTTCACTGGTGGTTTTGATTATTTTCGCGAACACAAAATAATCCCTTAACAGGGTGGAGCAAGAGCTGTGTCAGCAACAACGCATACTGATGTCCTTATTATTGGCGGTGGTGGTACTGGGTTAGCGGCCGCGATCGAGGCCGCAGAACTCGGGCGCCAAGTGATCTTGCTTGAAAAAAACTCTGACACGGGTGGTTCAACCTCGTGGTCTGTCGGTTCGATCACCGCCACGGGCACCCCTCATCAACGCAAGGCCAACATACAAGACAGCACAGACGCGCATTTTGAAGATATGGAAAAGCACGCCGGCGCACTCGCACCACGTGACAACCTTGCGTTACGCCGTATCTTGGTTGACAAC